>DATCAO010000062.1:0-6760 GCA_036512575.1 Puia sp. | reverse complement strand
CATGGGCTGCAGTTAGTTCAATCAACATACTTTGGACGGTTTTAATTAACCTTGAACCTCATATATCTATATGAGGTTCTTTATTTATACCAGCAAAGCTGGTATAAATAAAGAATGTGGGAATGTGGAATTGTGTAAATGAGGGAATGTGAAAGTTAAATGATCAATTAGTTGCTAACCGTCAACCGCCAAACGTCAACCGTCAACTATCATTCCCATTACGGGAAAAATTCCCTCAAATTGGCAGGAAAATTGAATTATATAATGGCAATTTTATCCGTCCTAAAGTCGTTATTTGTTAACCTCAAAATGAAAACCATGAAAAAGATCCTGGCCCTGGCATTACTCTTAAGTTTGTTGTATTCCTGTAACCGTTCGGTAACACCCTACCAGGCGGCTACAAACCATTATAATAGTTGCCGCAGTATGAGGTAAAATTCCGTACTCCGGTTACAATCAATCATAGCGCTTCTTAGTACATTGCAAATCCAATGTGCTGATATGAGAAAGCTTTGGTTGATTTTTTATTTTATACACTTTGGGATTGCTCAAGGTCAGTCTTTCCCAAAAGGGTCCGTTATTTCCGGGCCTATGCTGGGGGCTGTTGAGCTTCGGACAGCCATAGTCTGGCTGCAGGTTTCAGCCGAAGTCAGAGCAGTTACCCTGGAATACTGGAAGGCCGGCCATCCTAAAACGTTAAGACAAAAAAAATATACCGGCGAACTTAGAGCTGAATTCAATCCCATTCAGATGGAGATCGGTGGTCTTGATGTAAACAGCCGTTATCGGTATCGTTTTCTTTTAAATCATAAACAGTCAAAAGCCGGCGGATTCTTTCAAACCAAGGACCTCTGGCAATGGCGCAAACCCGCACCTGATTTCAGTTTCCTCACGGGCAGCTGCGCTTATTTCAACGACCCGGCATATGACCGGCCAGGTAAACCCTATGGAGGCGATTCAACAATATTTGAATCCATGGCCCGGGATCCTGCATCTTTTATGTTATGGCTCGGAGACAACTGGTATACCCGGGAAGTGGATATCCAAAGCAGTTGGGGACTCTGGTATCGCGCATCGCGCGACCGGTCCCAACCCGTATTAAGGAACCTGCTGAAGGCCATGCCGCAATACGCCATTTGGGATGATCATGACTACGGCCCTGACAATTCAGGAACATCTTATGGATTTAAAGAAGTGTCCCTTGAGATTTTTAAGAAATTCTGGTGTAATCCTTTTTTTGGTGAAGACCAGAAAGGCATCTACTCACAGATTTCCTACAGCGATATGGATTTATTTCTAACTGACGACAGGTGGTGGCGCAGCGCTGATGAACTGGAAGACAGCATTGGGGGTAAGCCCAATCCGGCCAAACATTTTTTTGGCGAAAAACAACTGGCGTGGATGGAAGATGCATTGGTACAAAGTCAGGCTGTTTTCAAAATCATCGTTGTAGGCAGTCAGGTTTTGAATCCGTTGAGCACGGACGAAGGATTGTACAATTATAGTTATGAATACCACCAGCTCATGGATTTTTTAGATAGGACAAAAATAAAAGGCGTATTATTTTTAACCGGTGACCGCCACCATAGTGAAATCATCAAAACGTCAAGGGCTGGTAATTATAGTTTATACGATATTACCGTCTCGCCGCTTACCAGTGGGGTAGCCCCGGTACGAGGTGATGAAATACATAATCCTGCCCGCTGGCCCGGCAGTCTGGTTGAGTTGAGGAATTATGCCAGGATTTCAGTGGCCGGTAAAAAAAATCAACGAATGCTGAAGGTTCAGTTTCTGGATAAGGACGGGAAAGTTGTTTTCAACTGGAATATTTCCGAAAAACAATTAATACCTTAAAATGATTATTCATTTTGAATATGAGAAGAAACAGGTAATGAATGCCCTGAGATATCATTTTATTTCAAGGCCGGAAATAAAAATATTGCTGGTCGTCGTAAATATTTTTACAATCCTGAGTGCAATTCTTTTTTACATGCATAAAATTCAACCCATCTCATTTCTTTTATTCTCGCTGATGTGGTTTGTATTGTTGTTCACATTCTGGTTCGGACTTCCGCTGGGTGTTTATAAAAGAGCCAGAACTTTTCAGGACCAGTTCAGTATGGATTTCAATGAAACGGAAGTGGTGCTGCAAACAGAACGGGGAGTTCAGGCATGGTCATGGAGCGATTTCAGTACATTTCTCGAAACACCTTATTTTTTTCATTTGTATTTCAACAGCAGGTCTTTTTTTCTGGTTCCTAAAGATGCTTTTATTAATTTGGAAGAGTTGCAGGAAGCCAGAGGATTGCTGAAAAGAAAACTTATGAAACCCAAAGCTTAATACAAAACAACCTAACTAAAATTATGATAGAATTTTTGAGCCAGCCCTGGCCCTGGTATGTTTCGGGTCCCGCTATTGCTCTCATCATGTCCATCCTTATTTTTTCCGGAAAGACATTTGGGTTTTCTGCTAACCTTTCGAATATCTGCTCCATGCTGGGTGCCGGCAGTCGTATACCCTTTTTTAATTTCAACTGGAGAAATCAACGCTGGAATCTTTGGTTCCTGGTTGGGTCGGTGATCGGCGGATATATAGCCGTTCATTTCCTGAAATCTCCCGGACCATTGTCTCTTTCCCCGGCAACGGTAAGCGATTTGCAAAAACTGAATGTTCCCTTTGATGGTAAACTGGAACCCGGTTCCCTGTTTAACTGGAATTATTTGTTTACATGGAAAGGATTAATCCTGTTTGTGGGTGGCGGATTTTTTATTGGATTCGGAACCAGGTATGCCGGAGGCTGCACCTCAGGACATGCCATTACAGGACTGTCGAATCTCCAGGTTCCTTCTTTGATCGCTGTAATAGGTTTTTTCATAGGCGGGCTGTTTACCACCCACCTGTTGTTTCCCATAATATTCAGATAACCATTATGAAAACCATCAAATATATTTTAACGGGTGGTCTTTTCGGCATCATCATGACCAAGTCTGAAGCCGTTTCCTGGTACAGAATTCAGGAGATGTTCCGTTTCCAATCCATTTTTATGTATGGTATTATTGGTACCGCTGTAATAACCGGTATCCTGGTGATAAAGGCCATCAGGAAATTTCGCATGAAAGACACCAACGGAAACCCCATCGTCCTTGGCACAAAAGACAAACGTTGGAGAAAATACCTTTTTGGCGGAACCATCTTTGGCATGGGCTGGGCGCTTACGGGCGCCTGCCCTGGGCCTGTTTTCGTTTTACTCGGGCAGGGGTACACAGTAATGTTCATGGTCATTGCTGGCGCACTTGCGGGTACGCTCTGTTATGGTCTTTTCAGGGACCAACTTCCGGAGTAAATGAAAATATGTTACTGTTTATTAATCGCGGCAATCATTTTATCCGCTTCCGGTTGTTGAAAATTGGTCAGGCCACCATCACAGGTTAGTATATACGAAGTGCCTTCCTTGTACACATCTACACGTTTAATCGTATAGTCTTTAAATTCAGCCACGTCGCCGTTGCTGCCTGTTTTCAAAGCGGTAAGACCTTGTTGGAAATATTTCAATTGACCCAGGTCTCGAAATTTCAGCGTTTTGATAATTACTGAATTATTATATTCCTGTGTGCGGAACTGAAGTACGTAACAGGTATCCGATTGTTTTGTAACTCTTTGCAAACTGATGGGCCAGGTTCCCTGGCGAACATCAGCAATATTAATCGTAGCCGAATTAATAATCTTAAACTGCGCCTTCATGGCAAGTGGTGAAAACAGGATGAGCAAGAGAAGATTTTTCATACGAACGAATTGTTTTTTTGAATGAATTACTAACGTTGACTGTTTATATAGGTGTTGATAATAAATAAGATCCTGTTTGCCTGCGCCTCCTGGAAATTCGTTACGGCGCCGTCATAATTTAGAATGTACCAGGAGTTCGCTTTTTTCGTACCTACTTTTTTTAAGGTATAATTCCGGAATTCAGCCACGTCGCCGTTTTGCCCTTTCTGGAGCGTTAGTAAACCCTCTCTGAAATATTTCAATTGCTCGAGGGTTTCGAGATCCATGGTTTTATATAACACGGCATTCATAGCGGACTGGTCCCTGAACTGTATTGCGTAACATGTATCAGTATAATAAACGATTCTTTGCATATTAATCGGCCATGGTGCCATTCGTACCTGCATGAGATCGACTTCCGGATATAATACCCTTTTGATACCGGCCGTGCCGCCCAAATGGAAGAGGAGAGGAATGACAAGTAGTTGTTTCATAAAGAGTTATCGGTGTCGTAACCGGAAATTATTTGGCCATTTCCACGACGAATGGCGTCTGTATGTAGAAAAACGAACGCCCGGTTAAAATATTCTCCCCCCGGCAAAAATGATTGTTAAAATGAGGCCAGCCCCTAAGTGGAAATACTTACAATATATTCGTCAAATACCGGGTTGTCCTTTCCCAGACGGAACCTGCCCGTTTTTGGTCCGGGTTCGATCATAATGGCAGGGCTGAAAAAAGTCCAGTCCAGATCTTTATCTGCGCGAAAGATTTCCAGGGATTTCCTTTGATGATCTGCTCCCTGGCGCCACATTTCGGGGAAAGAAGCTGTATTTACCAATTGCACACCCGGTGCAACTTCAAGACTTCCCGCGCCGCCGACATTGACTATCCGCTTAACGCCCGCTTTTCTGGCCGCCTTTATAATAGAGATCGCCACATCGCTGAACAAGCGATAGGTGTCGGGATTACGCCAGTCTATCCCAAATGCGCTAACAAGGGCATCCTGTCCTGCAATGGCCGTTGTGAACGCCACTGTATCCAGGACATCTGCCTGTATCCATCGTATCTTTTTATTTTTTATTCCCCCCTCAGGATTCCTGCTGATGCCGGTAACAGCATGTCCGCGACTTATTGCTTCTTCCGCTATCCGGGATCCGATTTTCCCGTTTGCTCCGATAATGACAAGTTTCATAATCCTGGTTTTAGATGTGATTACATGTAATAATGATTGCTACAGTTAAACTGAAAAAAATTAATCAAATTGATGTGCAAATTTTTTAAGTGTTGTTTTTGCCAACTGGGAAAGAAGGGCTTTTTCGACATGATCATATAAATGGGTCAGATGCATATTGATCTGCTTTCTAACCTTTTTTTTCCGCATTGATATTGATCAATAACTGTCGAAAAACTTCTATTTCATGGGCAATTCGTGGAAAATAATGCCGGGAAAACCATCAATTCAAGAAAGGGGATGTAAATTATATTAAAATCGGGTGCATCAGGTAAACATGGAAGGCGTAAAAAAAAAATATACATTTCCGGATGGCCATAATCGCTTCCAAAGCCTTTTGGCTTCCCTGACATTCCTGAAGGATCCAATCGGGACCATCACAAAAAACATGCAATTGTTTTCAGGAACCTATTCCGGTTACCTGTTGGGAAGCGGCCGCTTCATCATCACGGAAGATCCTGATTTTATCCAGCATGTTCTGCGGGATAACCACATAAACTACGAAAAATCGGCGCTGAGTGCAAAAACAGCAGCCCGCTTGTTTGGACGAGGTCTGCTGTTTTCCAAAGGGGCGGCCTGGCTGAAGCAGCGCAGGTTAATACAACCTGCATTTCATCAGGGTAAAATTCAGGGACTTTTTGATATTGTTGCGGGTACTGCTGCTGATTTTATAGAAAATATGCCGGAAGGTGAACATCTGGACCTGTACCGCATAATGCATAAACTTTCGTTTTCCGTACTCGTGCATTCCCTTTTCGATATCCAGTTGTCTGAAGAAACCATTACTGAGCTCAGTGGCTGTTTTACAGATTTGCAGGATTTTCTTCTCAAGGATATAAATCAACCCCTGAGAAAGCTGATCTATCCATTTAACCGGGCGAACAGGATTATTCTAAAAAAGGCCGTCCGGATCAGGGATATCCTGAAGAAAATTGTGAACGAACGAAAAACGGATTCCGTTATTCATAATGATCTTTTGGATATGCTGCTGAATACGAGATACGAAGATACCGGGCTGCCCATGGAAGAGGAAAAGATCATCGATGAAATTTCCGTTTTGCTTTTTGCAGGGCACGAAACAACTGCAAATACGCTCTCCTGGTTACTCTATCTGCTGGCCAACCACCCGGAGGTGGTAACAAAATTACGGTCGGCCATACATAATGTCGACGTCTATGAATCTCCGGGAGATGAGTATATCAATGCCGTTATCTCGGAGGGTATGCGTTTGTACCCGGCGGCCTGGATGACGGATCGGGTGGCCCTGAAAGACGACGGGTTTGGTGCATTTCATTTCCCAAAAAACACCATCATCATTCCTTTTTTTTACGGGTTACACCGAAGCAAAAAATACTGGAGTGGAGAAAATGAATTCAGACCGGATCGATTTGTATTTCATGACCCGTCAAAAAGTAAAAAAATTAAAAACTTCTTCCCTTTCGGAGCAGGCCCCCGCATGTGCATAGGGAATCATTTTGCGAGCATGGAAATGGCTGTTATCCTGCATATACTATTCAGCCGGTTCGAAGTAACACCCACGGAAGAAATTCCCGAAATGTGGCCCCTGATTACTTTGAGACCCCGGAATTTATATTTGAATTTAAAACGTGTTAAGCCGGAGATCCCGGTCGGTGCCTGATATGTCGGAAAGCTGCAGTACCTTTTGATATCGTTGACCGGGTGCCCGTCTGTTCATTTGATATCATCCTCAATAAATAAGTGAATATAATTTTATGAGTGTACACAGGATCAAAAAATCATTTTCA
>DATCAO010000061.1:0-4774 GCA_036512575.1 Puia sp. | reverse complement strand
CGCAGTGGAATAAAATGTGTTTCATACTCAAAAAAATTAGGACGATCGCCGATAAAAGGAGAATCGTTATCATTACCGTCCCCACGGCGGAAGACATCAGGACATATAAAAAATAGGAGATTCGCCACTGCATGCAGCAATGGATTCTTTATGTAAAGCGAATAAAATAGAATATACAGATTTGTTGCCTCTTTTCGCTAACCGGCCTCATGCGGATCAGGCCTTTTATTTTGACTGCGACCCGCATTGGAACGAAGCCGGAAATGCATTTGCGGCAAAGATATTACAGCCGGTCTTGTAATGAACTCACAGCATGTTCATTTACATTCTTTATACGATTAAGTAAACGATTTGTTACTACCGCATATTGTTTATAAAAGTCAATGCTTCTTTTTCGTGAGCCGGACCATTCATGAAAGAATCGAAGGTAAAAACGATTTTGCCCATTTTATCGATAACAAAAGTTTCCCGGCCGGTGATAAAAAATTTACTTTTTACGCCAAACATCTTAAGTACTTTGTTACCGGAGTCGCTGAGGAGGGTAAAGGGGAGTTGGTGATGTACAATAAACTTCCGGTGACTATCCACAGTTCCTGAGTTGATACCCACAACCATCGCGCCTGCGTCTGTAAACGCGTTGTAATTATCCCTGAATGAACAGGCTTCTTTTGTACATCCGCTGCTTTCATCCTTTGGATAAAAATAAATAACCAGGGTTTTTTTTCCAATAAAATCAGCAATGTTGAAAAGGCTGTCGTTTTGATCCCTGAGGGAAAATACCGGGACAGTGTCACCCACTGCCAGTGTTTTATTTTGTCCCCTGCATCCTGGGAAAAGGCTGAGTATGATTGCAGTCATTAAAAAAAATTTGTTCATGGAGCGCCGAATCGTGGGCCCAAAGTTAGTGACTTAGTGGTGGAGTTTAATTAATAGGCTGATACTGATATACTATCTTTGGGAGATTAATCCCCATGGATAAGCCTACCATCAAATCACTTCAGCAGCTTAATTTAAAGTTGGAAAAAAAGCTGACCAGCCAGGCATCCTCCCTAAAGCGTCTAAAATGGGATTTGAAAATCGAAACTTCCCTTGAACGAATGCGGACGGTGGCTATGAATATGCGAAAACAGGATGACTCGTCGGTAATTTGTGAAACGCTCTTTATAGAACTCAGGAAGTTTGATTTTAGCGCTCTGAGAAATACTCAGATCATCATCAACAACGACGATCATGCAACTTTTCTGAATTATGATTATTCGGACTATGCAGGTGCCAGTAAGACCAGAGTTCATTTTGCAAGTCATGCTAAAACAAAGGATTTTATCGCACGCATCAAGGAAAGAGACGATGCTTTTGTTGAATTTGTAATTGGAGGCGACGAACTGGAGGATTGGCGAAACTGGCGGATAAAAAATGGTGAACCGGATGATGCAAAAATTGCAGACATAGATACCCTTTATTATTACTTCTATTCCATTGGCAGGGGCGCAATCGGCATTTCCACTTTCAAACCTATTTCGGCAAAAGAACTTACGATCCTGAAACGTTTCCGTAATGCATTTGGACTGGCATATCGCAGGTTTATGGACGTACGTCTGGCAGAGGAACAAGCCAGGGAGGCACAGATAGAGCTTGGACTCGAGCGGGTAAGAACAAGGGCCATGGCCATGCAGAAAAGCGATGATCTGGGCGGCGCCATTGCCATCGTTTTTGAAGAACTGGACAAGCTGAAGCTGGATATCTTCCGGTGCGGCATTGGCATCATTAACAGGGAACAAAGGACCAGCGATCTCTGGACGACTACAAAATCGGATAATGGCGTTATGCAGGTTTCCGGGGATGAATCCATGGACATTCACCCCATGCTGCAAGGCGTTTACCGAGCATGGCTGAAACAGGAGGATTTTAACTACGTTCTGCAGGGAGCTGACTTGAATAATTATTACAAAGCCTTAACTGCAGTTAATTTTAAGCTGCCCGCGTCCCAATCGTGGGTTTCCGGCCATGAAGAAGTTAAACAATATCATTTCAACGCCATATTTCCTGCAGGAGGATTGTTTGCATTTCGAGAAAGCCCTTTTCCTGATGAAGCGAAAAATATATTAAGGCGTTTCGCACACGTTTTCAATCTCACATATACACGTTTCAATGATCTCAAATTAGCAGAACGCCAGGCAGAACAGGCAGGACTTGACCTGATTCAACTGCATGCTGAAAAAAAGAGGGCCGAAGAGGCATTGAAAGAACTGAAGGCAACACAGACTCAACTGATACAGGCAGAAAAAATGGCTTCCCTCGGAGAACTCACGGCAGGTATCGCCCATGAGATACAGAATCCGCTGAATTTTGTGAACAATTTTTCAGAGGTCAGCACTGAACTGATTGAGGAGATGAATGCAGAGATAAAAAAAGGCGATATGCAGGAAGCGACGGTTATTGCTTCCGATATCCGTCTCAACCTGGAGAAGATCACCCATCATGGCAAAAGAGCCGATGCTATTGTAAAAAGTATGCTGCAACACAGCCGCCGGAGTGCAGGTATAAAGGAGCCCACAAATATCAACTTATTGGCTGATGAATACCTTCGGTTGGCTTACCACGGTTTAAGGGCAAAAGAAATGAGCTTCAATGCCACACTGAAAACTGATTTCGATGAAACCATCGCCCCGGTTGATGTCATTTCACAGGACCTTGGCCGGGTGATTCTTAATTTGATCACCAATGCGTTTTATGCCGTATCTGAGAAAATGAAAACCGGTATTGAAAACTATGAACCGACTGTTTCCGTAAGCACAAAAAAATCAGAAGGATTCATTGAAATCCGGGTAGCGGATAATGGAGACGGTATCCCTCCCCATGTGCTGGATAAAATTTTTCAACCTTTTTTCACGACTAAACCAACCGGCCAGGGAACCGGACTGGGATTGTCTTTAAGTTATGACATCGTGAAGGCGCATGGCGGACAAATCCTGGTAGAATCAAAACCCGGAGAAGGTACCGGTTTTGTAGTTCAGCTTCCATCCCAATAGATTCATTACCTGCAGTCACCATAGCCTGGCTCATGGTTGCCCATCGTGCCATTAATAAAAAACAGGCTATACAACAGAACGACCGGGGGTACAAAAGGAACATCATTTTTCATTTGAGAATTTTGTTCAATTCGTCCTCGATCACGGTCTTCATTTTAGATTGGTACCCATAAAATATCAGTGGAACTTTTACTTCGACCTCTACATCGTCTTTATGCACTTCCACATTCCCTTTAAACTGCATGTTCATTGCGGACAGTTGGACCCCGCAGGTATTGTCGCTCCAGGCAAAATGATGAGAGGAGATCAATCCGGTGTGCTTCTGTACCGTAGTTTCAAGGAGTTGCTTAATTCTGTCTTTCACCAATTGCTGCGGCAATTCATGTTTTACTCTAACGATCATGGGCTAACCTGTTGAGTATGCAAAGATATTGTATTTAAAAACTGGTATTATTGCCCCGGAGTGCAGACCCAAATATGAACAGCTGCCCGGGACCCGGCGGAAACGTGGACGTGATTTGATGTTTGGCTGAGGTTCTGAATTCCGGTAAGGTGTTTGCAGATGTTTGGTTCGAATCGTTTGGAGCAGGAAATCTGAAGTGCGTAAATAAAAAGAAAAAACCGCCAGTTTTATTCAGCGGTTTTTCAAAAATAGGATCTTAACGGCTTTACTGTAGGATTGGATGTCGGTTTCTTTCGGATTGGATCGGTTATTTCTTTCGGATTGGATATATCAAAAGTATGTGCATTCAGGGACCTATAAAAGCGCAGGAACCCTCTATTTTATCGTAAGACTACGATTGTATTTGTTCGTAGAAATAATAACGTATTTGATGGTTTTAACATAAAGACCTCATTATCATCATATAATAGGCATTTGGTGAACCAGTACATGATGAGGAATTCATTGCAGATTTCAGGATGGGCGGTTCACGGGTAATAGCACAGCCAGTACCCAAAGCCGGGAAAATAAATTCGTCTGTTCACGGAACAGAGCGCCTAAAATGATCGCATAAAAAACCCCTGAAGCCCTTTACTTTCGCATGACTTCTCAAGCGTTTTATTCAGAATTTTTGTTCCGCCAGCTTACACCATTACAATGAAACAGCTGATCCGCGTGAATCGATTTTTTCGCGGGAAATTATTTCCGTCAATGGTTTTATTTTCTTTTAGCCTGACCACATGTGCCCAAAATGGATCCGGCGAATTGGTTATTCCTTTGGTTTTTCATATCATTAATAACGATCCTGCCTCTATAACCGATCAGCAGATTATTGATGCCGTAGCGGATCTCAACGAAGCATTCTCACATACCGGCCCTTATGGAAGCGGCGGCGATGGTGTGAATACCGGGATTCGTTTCTGTCTGGCGAAAATTGCGCCGGACGGTGGCAACACATCCGGGATTACCAGAACGAATTCTGTACTCAGCGATTTCGACAGCGATTTGGAAGATGACCGGTTAAAAAACCTGGTATCCTGGAATACCCGGCAATATTGCAATATCTGGCTGGTGAGCGCTGTACGAAACGAATTCCTGACCAGTTTTTCCTGCGGACAATGGTCGAGGCATCATGATACCGACTATGGTACTTACGATACCAGCGGATCTTATACAGACGGAATCGTTGCCAAGGAATTTGGCCCTTCCCTCGCCTCACTGATGGGTTCCTACCTGGGTCTTAAACCAACATTTGTACCCGGAAGTTGTGACAATACGAATTGCGAAATTGATGGGGATGGCG
>DATCAO010000060.1:0-6636 GCA_036512575.1 Puia sp. | reverse complement strand
CGTAATCATCGAAATATCCACAAAATCGGCCCTGGACCTGCCTTCTGCATAGAACAGCATATCGTTGATATTGGCGATGCCGGGATAAGAAGAACCACTAGTGACCAATTTGACTGCAGGTTGCTGATTCAGTTCCGCTTTCAGTGCGGTATAATTCATGGCAACCTGCTTGGACGGCATCGGCAAAATGAGTTTCTGGCTTTTTGAAAATCCCAGGTCCTGATTTTTTACCAGGTCCAGCTGACGCCAGATCACGATGGCCGCAAAAATCAAACAGATGGAGATGGTAAACTGAAATACCACCAGTCCTTTCCGGATGGCGATCGCCGAAAACCGGTACAGTATTTTACCTTTTAATACCGATGCCGGATTAAAAGATGAAAGATAAAATGCCGGATAGAGACCTGCAAGAAATCCGGTGGCCAGCAGGAGACCGACCAGCCATAAAACCCAGCCCGGAGAACTGTCCATCACCATGTGCTTCTGCGTGAACTGGTTCAGGGCGGGCAACAACAGATAAGCCAGCAGGGCCGCTACCGCAAGTGAAATGATACAAGTGATAAAGGATTCGCCTAAAAATTGCCTGACCAGGGCTCCCCTATTTGCACCCAGCACTTTTCGCACGCCAACTTCCCTTGCCCTTTTCTGTGAACGGGCCGTGGAAAGATTCATAAAATTAATGCAGGCAATAAATAGTATGAAGCCGGCGATGGATCCCAAAATATAGAGATACCTCATATTGCCATTGGGCGCTATCTCATCACCGATCTGTGAACGGAGGTAGATATCTGGCAGGGGTTGGATGAATAATGTTTTTGAAATGCCGGCCGTTTTCAGGTCAGCCCCGGCATGCCGGTAGAAAAACTGATTCAGGTTTTTTTCAAATACCCCGGGATCAGTGCCCGGTTTGAGTTTTACATAGGTGTGAAAAATATTATTCATCGTCCAGCTATCATCAGCACTGACAAAGTTTCCTGCATCGCCATTTCGCATTGACATGAAAAAATTTGTCGGGATATGGGATTTAGTACCGGCATTGTGGAAAACACCGGTTACCGTATAGGTGAAATCGCCAAAAGGCAGACCAATCGTTACCGCCTTGCCCACCGGATTTTCGTTTCCAAATAATTTGCCGGCGATGGACTCAGAGATGACCAGGCTGTTGGGCTCATTAAGTGCAGTAGACGCATTGCCGTATACAAATGGATAGTTGAATATTTGAAAAAAAGTGGAGTCGACGTAGTATCCGTTGGATTCATAAAAACGGCGGCTCTCTTTTTTGTTCTCATATTTTAAAAGGATATTATCCATATTGGGAAACTTCAGCAGCCGGACCACCTGTTCAACTGCAGGCAGCTCTGCTTTCAGGGCCCAGGCCAGCGGTGCCGATTGAGCCGCCCATTTTTCATTGTCTTTACCCGTAGCCGCAGTCGCGGCAATTCGATATATACGGTCCGCATTTTTAAATTGCTTGTCGTACCTGGTTTCATCCATAATGTACAACATGATCAGCATGCAGGTGCAAAGCCCCACGGCCAGTCCGAATATGTTGATAAAGGAGAATGACTTATTTGCAGCCAGATTTCGAAAAGTTATTTTCAGGTAATTGCGGAGCATAGGAATCCTGTATGGTATGTGGTAATGGCATCCAAGTTTGTGCCATCCGTCAAAAGGCTAGCTGTCAATTTATTAGTCATGATATCAGCATGAAAATTGTACGATAACGATACAGTATATGTTGCAAAGTGAACAGGATTTTCAATCCCCGGCACCCCGTTGATACATATTGACGAATATCTACAATATTTTTCTGCCAGTATGCAGAATCTTTGGGGTCAACCCCTGTTCATGATATTGATAACGACTCCCTGTTCGGACCGTGAATTTGATCAGATACACCGGTTAAACTATAAGACCTTCGTTGAGGAAATTCCGCAGCACCCCGCGAATGCGGCGAGAAGCCTGGTGGATCAATTTCACCTCAAAAACAAATGGCTGGTGGCCAAAGAGGGCGATGACATCTGCGGCATGATTTGTTATCATGTCGAGAGGCCATTTTCCCTGGACAGCAAGATTAAAAACCTCGATGAATTTCTTCCACCCCATCAACATCTGGCTGACGTACGATTACTGGCCGTTGATCAGCGCGCGAGAAAAAAATCGCTGGCTTACCGCCTGCTGAAAGAACTCTGTTCCCTGTTGATCCGGTCGGGCGTAGACGCCGCGGTGATTTCAGGAACCACCCGGCAGTTGCCTATGTACAGAAAAATGGGCTTCATCCCTTTCGGACCATTGGTTGGATCGCCGGAAGCTGCTTACCAGACCATGTATATTACCATTAACCAACTCAGGAATGATTTCAAAGATCATTAATTTTTCTACCGGACCGCTGCAGCTGCCAAAGGAAGTGAGGAACTGTTTGGCAGTAGATCCGGTTTCCGACCGGTCGCCTGAATTTCAGTATTTGTTTGATCAGACAGCTGATTTGTTTAACGAAAAATTCTGCGTCAAAGATTTCTACCTGCTCTCCGGCAGCGGCACCCTGGCCAATGAAGCGATGATACAGCAGATCCGGATGAGCCGTCAAAAAGGACTCATCATGTCCAACGGCGAATTTGGTAACCGGCTCATCAGACAGGCAAACACCAGCCAGCTGGATTTTATCACCTACAGGGAATCAACCGGGCATCATTTCGACATGGCTCTCTTGAAAAGAATGATAAAGGAAAATAGCCTGCACTGGATTTTATTTTGTCATTGCGAAACATCCAGCGGTATTATCAATGATCTTCAATCCATCATTTGCACTTGTACTGAACACCATCTGAAAAGTTATGTGGACTGCATCAGCACGGTTGGCGCCATGGATATCAATCTTTCAGGAGTGACCATGGCGACTGCTTCTTCCGGAAATGGATTGTGCGGAATTGCGGGACTGGCCATTGTATTATCCAACACTGATGTTTTGTCCGACGGATCGATTCCTAACTGTATGGACTTTCGCTATTATCAGGAACAAAGAGGTATTCCGTTCACGATCTCATCCATATTATTAAAATCACTGATGGCCGGATCCCGTTTAAAACTCAGCGCAGCCAGTTTCCGGAGAACTGAAGACTATGCCCGGGAGATTCACAAGATTCTGAAGGAGTATGATCTGTTGCCGTATGATAACTTTCATGTTTTTACTGTAGCTCCCACGCGTTATCGGGCACGGGAACTTGGAGAACATTTAAATGCCTATGGTATGGTTTCCAGTTATCAAAGCGATTATCTCGAAAAGCGTAACTGGCTGCAACTGGCTTTATTTGGATACTATGAGGGCCATCAACAACGATGGGGAATCAACAGGCTGAAGGTGGTTCTGGAAGATATGATTACGCAGAGGTCGAAGATCAAGGGGCATTTTTTCGAACTAATACTTTCACTAAAGAAAGTATGAGAGTATGGGAGTATGGGAGTGTGGTGGAAGATTCGTTCATTCAAGGAGATGAACAGACACTACAACGTCAACCCAATAATTATTGGACTGAAATCCCAAACCCGGGAATGCTGGTGTGTTGGTGTATTTATATAAACCATTTATTCCATCTGCTCCATCAGCCAATGCTGTCAATGGCGGATTATTTACAGCTGTATTGAATCCGAAGGTCGTGGAAATATAATTTCCCAAGCTGCTGTGATAAGCGGCTATATAAGTTGTATTTGCGTTTATGGGTATATCTGAGTCGAAAAGGACGGTCTGCCAACCGCTATCCGATTCATTGGTAAACACTGCTGACGCCAAAATCGTTCCATCAAAGGAATATAGTTGTCCTGTATGTATACCGGTATTACCTGGTGTTTTGTAAAATTTAATTCCTTTTACATATCCGGCAACATTTGAACGGAACCTCACACCGAGCTCGATACCTCCTGTTTGATCATTTTCAGTCTGCCCGGCAGGTGTCTGGATGGTAAATATGCTGACTGTTTGGCTGGATCCCTTCCCCTCTAAACTGTACTCTTTGGAACATGAAATACCAAAAAGGAATATGAGTGAAAAAATAATTATTGTCTTAATAATAGTTGGGGTCGGAAACCACAGAATCTTATTCACGATTGTACATTTGAATGATAAGGCCGCAGGTTTCTGATTAGGACGTGCAGGTCTGCTTTATAATTCTGTCAGGAAACTGCAGGCCGGCATTGGAAATCAGGTTTTCCACATCTTTTAATTTTAAGGATTAAAAGTTGTCAGTCAGGAGATGGATTATAAAAGAAAAATGAGAGTCCGGAATTTCAGGTTGATCAAAAATTGCGGGGTTGTTTCAGGATTCAAAGATAATATCCCGAAACGAAAAGTTATAGGGGATTCTACTACGGAAAATTACGATGTTGTCTAAAATCAAGACTATTGATCTCATTCCGTCCGTAAACTTCGAATAGGATTGCTGACGGCTGCTTTGATGCTCTGATAACTGACTGTTGCCAGCGTAATGAGGATCGCCCCGAAACCGGCCGCAGCAAATATCCACCAGGAGATCTCCGTTCTGTAAGCATATCCCTGCAGCCACTGATGAAGCAGCCAGCCCGCGACGGGAATGGCAATCAGACAGGAGAGCCCAACCAACAGAACAAAATCTGCAGAGAGCATTTTCCAGAGATTGAATACGGATGCGCCCAGGATTTTCCGCACGCCGATCTCCCGTGTACGTTGTTCCGCAACAAAGGATGCGAGACCGAATAATCCCAGGCAGGATATGAAAATCGCCAGCACAGTGAAGAAACCGGCCAACGCTCCGATGCGCGATTCGCCCCGGAACCTGGAATCATATTCCTCATCTACGAATTTGTAATCAAAGGGTTCAGCGGGACTGTATTTCGCGAATACGGGGGCTATCCGCTGGAATGCCTCCCGGGCACTCAGCCGGGGATTGATCCGGATCGTCAGGTGGTTCATTCTCCAGGGCGACAAAAAGTACATCGCAGGGACCGGCGATTCATAAGGAGATTCCATCACCATATTTTTTACGACTCCGATAACTGTAAAATGCATTTTCATCCAGGTGACCGTTTTGCCGATGGGATTTTTCAATCCCATATACCGTATTGATGATTCATTCAGGATCATCATCCCGGAGTCAGATCCATGAGGTCCTGAACGAAAATCCCAGCCCTCTGTAAATTTCAGTCCGAGTGTTTTAGCATATTCGGTTGTTACTCCCTTCATAGTAAAATCCGGATCCGATTCCATATTGATGTTGTGGTCAGTCCAGGTGAGTCCGCCGTTTTGAGGCCAGGATGCTGTAACCGGACTTACAGATTCAGCAAGTTCTGCTACAGCGCCGGTGTTTAACAGGTCGTTACGGAAGGCAGCAAAATGATCGTGAATCGAATTGGTATGCAACTGCAGCATGAACAGCCCTTGTTGTTGATATCCTACCGGTCTGTCTTTGGCATATTGCACCTGTCTGAACACGATGATCGTTCCAATGATCATAGCGATGGAAACTGTAAACTGTGTAACCACCAAAACCTTACGCGGCAGGGAAGCCAGGCGGCCCATACGGAAAATACCCTTCAGTACTTTGATGGGTTGGAAGGATGACAGATACAGAGCAGGATAACTGCCTGCGATCAAACCTGTGAGCAGCGCAAATCCGATACCGACGATCCAGCAAAGGGGATTCGACCAGGGAATGGTCATCTTCGTTTCTGCCAAATTATTGAAGAAGGGCAGTGACAATACAAACAGGCCGATCGCGAGGGCAAATGCCATGACTGTCACCAGTAAGGATTCAATAAAGAACTGACCGATCAGGTGTAAACGCAATGAACCGATGGTTTTGCGAATGCCCACTTCTTTGGCTCTTTTCTCCGAACGGGCCGTGCTCAGGTTCATGAAATTGATGCAGGCCAACAGGAGCACAAAAACTCCAATCAGTCCGAATAACCGAACATAGCGGATCCGGCCACTATCGCGATCTCCTTCTTTAAATTCAGAATACAAATGCCAACGGCTCATGGGATGCAGAAATAATTCAGAATTGTTCCTATTATGCCCTGCTGAGTCGGGCCATGGATCATTGTCCGCTTTGATGGTCCTGATTTTTGTGGAGACCTTTCCCATATCCGTATGATCCGCGAGCTCAACAAAAACCTGCCAGTTATTGTCGCCCCAACTGTGTCGGTTATAGCGGGTTTCCGGATCAAAATATTCGTAAAGATCCCAGGGTGAGAGGTAAGTGATATCGCTGAATGAGCTGGTATAGGGAAAGTCTTCATAAACGCCTGTCACTTTAAGGGAGAGGCTATCGTCCATGCGTATGAGTTTGCCCATGGGGTCGGCGCCTGCAAAAAAAGCTTTCGCCAGTGAGGCCGATAAAATAATCGAGTGCCGGTCATTCAGTGCGGACGGACTGCCTTGCAGTAAGTGTATGCCGAATAATTTCAGTACCTCCGGATCCATGAAATTACCGGGCTTGATCAATTTCTCCTGGTCGACACTCAGAATATGTTCCTGCGTCATGCTGGACATGACGATCTTTTTGAAATTGCTGCCAAATTTTGAACGCAGCTCGTCCACAACCGGCGCGGGCAATTGCCTTTGCGCACCTTTGTGGCCGGGCCAGAGTGCCCAGACCTGGGCAATGC
>DATCAO010000059.1:0-5712 GCA_036512575.1 Puia sp. | reverse complement strand
CAACCCGGGGGTGACCACCGTATGGGCCGGTGGCGTGAACTACAAGAATTCCTTTGGGCCAAAAACGGATATATATGGTAGTTATTTTTTCAACAGCCAGCATATCTCGGTCGACCAGCAGGACAGTACGATCAAATCCATACAGAGCGCAACAGGTCAGGACAGTACAAACACAACGACGGGTTATAACTCTAATATTCAAAGAAGGGTGACGAACCGTGTATATTTTAACCTTGAACAACGCTTCGATAGCAATAATTCACTCATTTTCCGGCCCAATATCGTATTTCAAAACAACGATCCAAATACAACCTACCAGTCAACTACAACCGACAATCACGGGCTTCCTGTTAATCAGTCCACAGGTTATTCATCTTCCTATAACAACGGTTTTAATATCAACGGATCCAACCTGCAGCTCAGGCATAAATTTGCCAAAAAATTCAGAACCATTTCCCTCGATCTTGCAGGAACGGCCAATATGAATGAAGGATATGGGTACAATTACGCGGTAAACGATTTTTACAGGCCCCGAAGCACGGACACGGTGAACCAGTACATTGTTGATACCCTGCATGCATATACGATTAGTCCGACACTCTCCTATACGGAACCCATAGGTAAAAATCAAATACTGGAATTCAATTTCAATTATAACTACCAGCACAACCAGTCGGTCAACAATACATATGATATTTCTGATTCCCTGGAGAATTCAAAAACCTTCGACAGCCTGTTCAGCAACTCTTACCGGTTCATTTCCCATGCGAGCCGGTTTACACTCAATTACAGAATACAAAATCCAAAATTCAATCTGTCGGTCGGATCAGGTATACAGTTCACCGGATTCAACAGCCTGAATACCACAAAGAATATTTTGGTAACACAGAATTATATCAACCTGACCCCGACGGTAAATTTTCAATTTACTTTTTCTAAAACGAAACACCTGCGTTTCAATTATAACGGAAGGCCTGGGACACCCTCCGTTACACAATTGCAGCCGCTGATCACGACGACCGACCAGATCAATTACCAGGAAGGAAATCCGGCTTTGAAACCCCAGTTCACCCATAGCCTGCGCATGTTGTACACCTCCTTTGAACCAGGAACCCAGCACGTACTTTTTGCTACCATCAATGCGAGCGCAGTAGCCAACGACATCCAACAGGCTGTTTACTATAATTCAAAGGGTGGTCAGCAAACAACTTATGTAAACTTAAACGGCACGTATAATTTTTCTGGTTACCTGAATTATGGTTTCCCCTTGAAAAAACCAAAATCCAACCTGAATTTTATTACCAACATCACTTATGCACAAAGCCAGACCCTGCTGGCAGAGGACTCTGCTTCTGCCGCAGAAAATAATTATGCGCACGTTTTCGCGAGGAACTCCGCGTTTGCAGAAACAATTTCCTGGACGACAAACATCAAGAAGAATTTCGATATGAACCTGAGTTCGGTTTCCAAATACAATATCAACATCAGGACCGGTGAACCCGTTACCAAATCGAACCAGCAAAATAATCTGAATGTGTTTTCGCAGTCGTTCTCATTGGAACTAACTGCATATACCAATAGCGGATGGCTGTTTGCCGCTAACCTGGATTACACTTATACGAATAACCACGCAGCTGCTTATAATGCCAGCGTCCCGCTGCTCAGCCCCGCCATTGCCAAACAACTCTTCAAAAAAAAGAATGGGGAATTGCGACTCAGCGTTTTCGACCTCCTCAACCAAAATGTTTCAGTCAGCAAAACGGTAACCTCAAGCATGGAAACTTATGCAAGAACCAATGTTATTACCCGTTATGCCATGCTGACTTTCACTTACAACCTGAATAACTTTTCGGATGCGAAACAGAATCAGATGCCCGGAGTTTTCCCCGGTCGAAACCGCCGGAATTTCGACAGGTAGACGGTCAGTTTCGAATGGTCACCTACACCGGGTTAACCCATAAAAGCGTACAAGTTCCATATCATTTGCGTACACTGCCGAGGTTGTTGAAATCTGTAAGGTATTGATTATGATATGTTTGAAAAATTGGCACTCTTTAAGCATCCGAATCCTCCGGATAAAGATAGCCCCATGATAAAAAACATCCTGCTCATTGCCTTCCGCAATTTTAAAAAAGATAAATGGTACAGCCTCCTGAATGTGCTGGGGTTAACACTGGGCATGACGTTCAGCCTGTTTCTGATTTTTTACATTATCGATGAGCTGAATTTCGACCGTTTTCACGAAAAGGCCGATCGCATATGCAGGATCGTTTCCTATATACAGGAGAAGGACAAGAATACCAACTGGACATCGACACAGATGCCGCTGGCGCCTACGCTAAAAAAGGATTTTCCGGAAGTAGAGGAAGCAGTCCGTTTGCTGGGCAGGGAAAGGACTTTGTTCAAGAAAGGGAATGACGGATTTTACGAAACAAAGGTATACTATGCCGACAGTACCATTTTCAACATCTTTACCTGTAAGTTTCTGGAAGGTCATGCGGCCAGTGCACTGAATAAACCCAACAGCATGGTCATTTCCAAAACGCTGGCAGAAAAATATTTTGGAAAGAATGTGCAGGTTGTTGGTAAAACCATGAAGACTGTTTATGATTTATATACAGTTACCGGTGTTATTGAGGACGTACCTAAGAATTCCCACATTCGATACGACATGCTGATTTCCATGTCCACCTTTTTAAAGAACAACCATGGTAGCGAAGGTAATTGGGGCAGCTTTTACCTCTATACTTATGTATTGTTAAAACCTGGAGTAAATCCAAAAGCCTTTGACAAAAAGCTGTTGCCCATGTATGACAAATATATGGCGTCGATTTTTGCCAAATACAATGTAAAAATACACTACGGAGTTCAGCCGATAACTTCTATCCATCTCACTTCCACACTGGAGGGAGAACCGGAAGAACTCGGAAGTATGAATTATATCTGGATATTCTCTGCTGTCGCTTTTTTCATGCTGCTGATTGCCTGTATCAACTACATGAATTTGACAACAGCCAGATCTGCAAGAAGGGCAAAGGAAATCGGTATCCGTAAGGTTGCCGGTTCAACTAAAAAACAACTGGTCCTTCAATTCCTGAGTGAATCGGTATGGACCGCATTCATGGCCCTGGTTTTGAGTATTTTGCTGGTTGTTCTTTTATTGCCTGCATTTAATTCCATATCCGGAAAGTCTTTTAATATGCAGACCCTGTTGCAGCCATTTAATATCATTCTGCTTTTCAGCATCATGTTGTTTACCGGACTAGTGGGCGGTAGTTATCCCGCATTTTATCTTTCAGGTTTTCAGCCTGTCAGTATTTTGAAGGGCGCGCTATCAAAAGCATCGGGCAATGTAAACCTGCGCCGTACGCTGGTGGTACTGCAGTTTTCTATTTCCATGATCATGCTGATCTGCACCTGGGTAGTTTATTCACAGCTTGCCTATATTAGAAAGATTGATGTTGGTTTCAACAAGCAACAGGTAATGACCATAACGGTGAATACGGGAGAGGACGAAAGGAGTAAAATTTTCGCCATGAACAACGACCTCCGTCATTTGCCAGGTGTAAAGGTCGTGGGTACAGGAAACTGTTATCCGGGAAATCCAAACATCAACCTGAATCTGTTTACCGTGCAGACGAATACCGGTCATGTGGATAAGGGAATTGAATGTTATGGCATTGACGAAAATTTCCTGGGATCGCTGAGTATTCCGGTGGTGAAGGGCCGTAATTTCTCCAGCCCGGCCGATACCCTGCACAGTATTATGGTGAACGAAGCGATGGTAAAACATTTCGGATGGGATAATGCCATTGGGAAACGGGTCACTTTTCCCGGTGATACATCCAACCATTATCTAGAAGTCGTGGGCGTAATAAAAGATTTCAATCAGAAATCCCTGTATAATGTGATTGCGCCGCTGCTCTTATTTTATTCGCCCAACAGCAATATCATACAGGTGAAATTAAATTCGGGCGATCCCAAAAAGACCATAACACAGGCCGAGGTCACGTGGAAAAAATATTTCCCGCAGCTTCCTTTTGAGTATAAGTTTTTGGATGAAGATTTTAATTCGCAGTATGCAGCCGACCAAAAACGTGGAAAAATCTTTGCGTCCTTTTCGATACTTACCATCCTGATTACCTGCCTGGGGTTACTGGGGCTCACCGCGTTTACCACACAACAAAAACAGAAGGAGATCAGCATACGCCGGGTGATGGGCGCCAGCATACTGCAGGTTGTAGCGATGATTACCAAAAATTATTTGTGGTTGTCGCTGATAGCTGCTTTCATAGCATTTCCAGTTGCCTGGTATTTTATGAATAACTGGTTGAATATATTTCCCTATAATGCTGGTCTGTCACCCATTCCATTTATTTTGTCTGCCCTGGTTATTGTGATAACGGCATCGGCGACGGCTATGTTTCATTCAGCCAAAGCTGCCGTTACCAGTCCGGCAATCGTATTAAAAACGGAATGATGTTTTGACTATTTACCGATAATCAATCCGATTCCCAGGATTAGTAAACAGGCTGCCAGTATTAGAACGCCAAGGTATAAGATGCCGATCATCCCATTGGGTTTGGTCGCATTGGGTCCGGACGCGCTGGCAAAAAATCCACCACTGACCAATATGGCTGATGCAGGAAATCCCGTGCGGATAATATGTTCCCATGCAGAACCCAGGCCCGCATAGTCAATTAGTATTTCTGCGATGATCGCGAGTATGACCAGTACACCGGCGTGTGCATGTCCGGCACGGAACATGGATTTCTGAAAATCGGTTAGCGGCAGTTTGCTTTTACCGGAAAGGATGGACAATAAAAAATATCCGCCATACTGAATAGTGGGCACGGTAAGCAGGATGATTCCGCAAGTAATTCTTGTTTCGGGTGTCATATGAGAAGTATTTGGTTGAAAAGGAATCTTCTCTCATGTCAGATATTAGCTCCCTCATTAACGATACCACCCCGTAAACTTATTAAATTGCGGAGAAAATGGCAGAATTTACATGATAACCTTCAAATTAATCTGAATCATTGTCTTTCCAGTGCAGAATGATTTTTATGATCAGGTTCACCCCGGCCTTCTGTTATTAATTTGTATAGGCTGACTTTGACATAATGATTCCAGCCCTTATTACAGTCTTCAAAACATTCTTTCTCAGGCACGAGACCAATATGCGTCATATCGATCCGTGTCGAATCCCCGACGGATGAAATTTCCCAGAGAATTTCAGTGTCTTTCCACTCTTTTTTATTTTTCATCCAATGCAGGTTACAATCCAGCACATACCAGCGAATTCTTTTACCTGGAATGTTTTCGGTGATTTTATAGCGGGCAAAGGTTTCACCAAACGGAACCAGAAAGACCCCACCCGGATTTTTTGTATCGCCGGTTGTGTTTTCAGTCCACCAGGAAGACACCTGACTGATGGCTTCCGCCGCATTTTGTGGGGAACCGGTGACCACAATGCTGGCATGGTAGTCGGTTTGAATAGCAGGTTTCATTTTTTTGTTTTTTTATTGAGTAAATCCTCCAGTTTCTTTAAACGAGTCTGCCAGAACTGATCGAAATAATCGATCCATGACTGCAGTTCATGAAATCCTTTTTGATTGAGCGTGCAATGACGTTCCCGGCCCATATCCCGGATGGTAATAAACCCGGCGGTATACAGGATTTTGACGTGTTTGGATACGGCAGGACGCGTCA
>DATCAO010000058.1:0-3419 GCA_036512575.1 Puia sp. | reverse complement strand
TCCCAATCACCCGCAGGATTTACCCAGTATAAAATCCGGACCCAGACGTCTTCAGCTTCGGCAGATAAATATCCGATCCTGCGTATGGCCCTCGCACAAACTATACAGTTCATTGAAGACCGGAGAATTCCGGATCAGTTCAAGATCATCAGTGTGCAGGAATTGCCGGTCTTGCCCGGCAGGGAATATACCATGATCGATTTTATACTACCGGGTATGCTGGGTTTTTCACTGCTTAGTGCTGCCGTATTCGGCGTTGCATTTGTTTTTTTCAACCTTAGGCAGACCCTGGTGCTGAAAAGATTTTTTGCAACACCCATCAATCGGAGAAATATTGTTTTCGGAGAGGGACTGAGCCGTATCAGTTTTCAGCTACTGACTTCAGTGGTCATCATCCTCGCGGGTCATTATTTTTTTCATTTTACGCTCGTCAACGGCATCGTTACTTTTTTGGAGATGATGGCGCTCAGTTTTCTGGGCCTGGTGGTATTTATGGGATTCGGATTCATCATCAGCAGTGTTTCGAAAAATGAAAGTTCCATCCCGCCTTTCGCCAATATCTTTACCCTGCCACAGTTTCTGTTGGGCGGGACTTTTTTTTCCACCCAGGCTTTTCCCAAATGGCTTCAGGGATTTTGTGAAATCCTCCCCCTGAAACAACTCAACGATGCGATGCGGAATGTCGCTTTCGAAGGAGCTTCACTCCTGGATTGCGGAAAACAGATTGGCATATTACTGATCTGGGGTGTGGTGATCTATGCAGTAGCAATAAAGACTTTTAAATGGGAATAGTTCCTGAATAAATTATTTCTCTTGAAACTGTTTATCGGCAGTCTGCTGGTTTTGTCGCTGGTTATCCTTTTTTTATTTGCCCTGTTCCCATCCGAAATTACCGTTAGCCGCGTGGTGCAGATCAACAAACCCCCGGCAGACGTGCTCAAAAAAATTGACGATTTGCGGGAATGGAAAAACTGGAATGATTTTCTATTTGCTGGTTATGCACAAAACAGCGTTAGTTATGCGCATGGGGAAGAAGATTCTATTAAAATTGTAAGACCTTATGTTACCGTTGACCTTTTGAAATCCGGCGGCGATACCGTCATCACCAGATGGCGTCATGACGGGAAATCATTCACTGGTAAGTTTGTACTATCCGGCATGAACCGGCAGACTATTCTGGAATGGACGCTTCGTTTTCATGTCCAATGGTATCCATGGGACAAACTGGCCAGTATGTTTTACGATAAAAACCTGGGGCCCCTGATGGAGAAATCACTGATGAATCTGAAAAATGAAATGGAAACGCCTTTACACTGATCGGGCACGGTTTTCGTAAGAAAGAGACAGCAGGTTCCTGAACAGATTTTCTGTAGTAGTTTTGATGTCGCCTAAAAGCCTGTTGATATGAAAAGATGGATGTTATTTTCCTTTATCGCTCTGACGGTTTTCAGTTCCTGCGGAGATAAAAAGCCGCTCAGTCCACATGAATCGACGGTTGGGTCGGGCATCTCCGTACGATATGGTAGGCCGTATAAAAAAGGAAGGGTAATTTTTGGTGCCCTCGTTCCTTACGGGAAAGTATATCGCTGCGGAGCTGATTCGGCTACAACAGTGAGTTTTGACAAAGACGTAGTTTTCGCCGGAAAGCCTGTGAAGGCGGGCACCTATACTTTATTTGTTATTCCAAATGAACAAAACTGGACCATTATACTAAACGGCCAACTCGGACAATGGGGAGCATTTGATTACGATAAGTATAAAGATAAAGATGTGCTGCAGGCGGAACTGCCTGTTAAGAAACTCGATCATATCGTGGATCAGCTCACGATCAGTCTGCCCCCTTCGTCGATGGTTATTTCATGGGATGATGTGGAGGTGACCGTTCCGGTTACAATTGTCAATGGTTAATTGTTCCCGCCAATGCGGGATCAATTTTCTGTCCCACCCACCTGCGCTGCGCTTCGGTGGGCAAAGTACTCCCACCCACTTTCTCCCGCCAGGGCGGGATTCGGTGGGCAAAGTATTCTCATACTTCCGAAGGATTAAGTGTTAAAAGAAACCGATAGACCTTACTGAGCTGTGCTTCAGTGATGCAATAGGGAGGCATGATATACACCGTGTTTCCCAGCGGACGCAGGTAAATACCTTTCGCCAGTGCCTGTTTCATTATCGTTGTGCCCACCTGGTTGAGGTATTCATCTTTACCTGCATTGAATTCAAATGCGAGTATGGTGCCCATAATCCGGATATTCCGGAAGAGTTGCTGATTTTTTTTCGACAAATCATTGGATACAAATTGTTCGTGCTGTTTCCGGATGGCGTTGATCTGATCCCGGCATTTCTTTTCTTCCAGCAGGTCCAGGCTGGCCAATCCGGCTGTGCAGGCCAGGGGATTTGCAGTATAGGAATGGCCGTGGAAAAAGGTCCGGGTGCCGTCTTCGCTTAAAAAGGCGTCGAACATTTCCTCACTGCAGGCAGTAGCACCCAGCGCCATCGTACCGCCTGTAATACCTTTGGACAAGCAGATCAGGTCGGCCGCCGGTTTGAGTAATTCACTGGCAAACAGCGAACCTGTTCTTCCAAAACCTGTGAGTACTTCGTCTGCTATGCAAAGGATATTCTTTTGGTGAATGTATTCCAGGAGACCGTTCATTTCTTTGATACCGTACATTCTCATGCCGCCTGCCGCCTGTAAAAGGGGTTCATATATGAAAGCGGCAATCGTTCCTTCATGAGCATTGATTATGGCATGTATCTGGTCTGCATTTGTTTCATCGGGCGTTTCGATAAAGATCGTTTCGAATAAGAGGTCCCGGAATGATTCGGTAAAAAGTCCCCGGCCGCTGACACTCATGGCGCCAAATGTGTCGCCGTGATAAGCGTGTTGAAATGCGAGTATTTTGTTTTTCTCTGGTCTTCCTTTGTTTCGCCAGAACTGGATGGCCATTTTCAGGGCCACTTCCACGGCTGTGGATCCGTTGTCGGAATAGAAAATTTTGGACAGGTTCCCGGGCAGGATGTTCAGCAACCTTTCGGCCAGTCTCACTGCCGGTTCATGCGTGAACCGAGTAAAGATCACCTGTTCCAGCGTGAGGGCCTGCTGGTATAATTTTTCAGCGATGTAGGGGTTTGCGTGACCATGCAGGTTGACCCACCAACTGCTGATGGCATCGATATATGTATTTCCTTCTTCATCAAAAAGCAGCGCCCCTTCGCCTTTCGAGATGGGTATGGGTGGCCCGGAAGTTTTGTGCTGGGTATAAGGATGCCAAATCACTTTTATATCCCGTTCACTGAGTGAATGGTTCATCATGTTTCAAATATAAGATATGATTAAGCTTAACGCCTAACGCATAAGGCGAAAAGCTTAAGGCAAAAGGCTTGAAACTGTTATCTGTTATCTGTTATCTCCTCCTGAT
>DATCAO010000057.1:0-3589 GCA_036512575.1 Puia sp. | reverse complement strand
GCTCCATGCCAAAGGAGCCGCCCAAATCAGGACCGATCATATAGTTGACGGTTGACGGTTGACGGTTGACGGTTGACGGTTGACGGTTGACGGTTGACGGTTGACGGTTGAAAGTGACAGCGAAACAAGATACATTTTCATTACCAATTTTTTCAATCTTCAAATTGCCTTAAGCCTTCTGCCTTTAGCTTTACGCCTTTCTTCCTTAATTTTGCCTAATGACATCTCTCGCTCATCTGCGGAAAGAATACCAGCAGCATGCATTCAACAAAGAAGATGCTGCAGAAAATGCTATAGAACAATTTGAACGATGGTGGCATGAAGCGATCAAAAGCGGGATCGATGAAGTGAATGCCATGACCCTGGCGACGGCCTCTGCCGACGGATTACCGGCTGCACGTATTGTTTTGCTCAAAGGATATAGTGAAAAAGGCTTCCAGTTTTATACAAACTATGAGAGTTTTAAGGGAAAGCAGCTTCAGGAAAACCCCAGGGCCTGTCTTGTGTTCTTTTGGAAAGAACTGGAGAGACAAGTGCGCATTACAGGCCTTGTTGAAAAGCTAAGTGAAAAGGAAAGCTATGAATATTTCAGGATTAGGCCCGAAGGCAGTCGTATTGGCGCATGGGCTTCACCCCAAAGCACGGTTATTGAGAGCAGCGAGTGGCTGATGAACCAGGCCAAATCGTATGAGGAAAAATTTTCTGATAGCGAAATCCCCAAGCCCCCCCATTGGGGTGGATACCTGGTGAAACCCGTCACACTGGAATTCTGGCAGGGCCGGCCAGACCGTTTACACGACCGGTTATTGTACTCGTTACAGGAAAACGGGAGCTGGATGATTGAAAGACTTGCGCCCTAGTGAGGTTGGCGGATGACAAACAAACTTCACTCCCATACTCCCAAACTCTCCTAAGCTTCCTTCTTCTTCACCACAACCTTCTTTTCGTTTTTGGGACGGCTCTTGCCAAATGATCCTTTGAATATTTTGCCCTTCTTGGTTTTTTTATCTCCTTTACCCATATGATGTAATTAAGAGTGCAAATATCTGTAAAAATTGAAAGCCCCGGTCACTTATTAATCTGGTGACCGGGGCTTTCAAATGCAGTGATAACGGCAGCAATTATAATTTGGCAGACAATTCCTTACCTGCTTTAAACTTTGCCACTTTTTTAGCTTTAATTTTTATCACAGCGCCTGTCTGCGGATTGCGACCATTACGGGCTGCTCTCTTGGAAACCGAGAAAGTACCAAAACCGACGAGGGTAACTTTACCACCGCCTTTCAATGTTTTAGCAACAGCTTCTACAAATGAATCGAGCGTTTCGTTGGCCTGTGTTTTTGTGATGCCCGTGTCATCGGCAATTTTCGCAATTAAATCTGCTTTGTTCATAGTGTAATATTTTGTACCGGCAAATATACCGGCTTTTTGTTTTCTTCAAAAAAATTCATTGTCAGAGCTAATGTGTATAATTCAGTGCCCATAAGGCTTTCGGAATAATTGTTAATTATCAATTATTAATTGTTAATGGATGCTTAAGCTGAAAGCTTTGATGGTAAAGGGTTTAAGGCCTTCGGTCAAAAGCCTTGCTGAGACAGCGTTTTAGAGGAATGTACTTTGTTTTCCCAAACGCGCCCTATTATTTTATATTTTTCCACAAGAAACGCACAGCACCGGGGAGACCCGATTTGAAAATTTATAAGATGAGAAATTTGAAAATCATTTCCATTTTTCATTCCGCCGAATACGGACAATTGTACAGGTTAATTGCTCTTTAACTCCAGGTACACCGGACAATGGTCACTGTGTTTTACGTCAGGAAAAATATCGGCCTTAACGATGCGACTGGCGAGATTATTGGTTACATTGATATAATCAATCCGCCAACCCTTATTGTTCAGACGCACTGAGGGGAAACGCTGACTCCACCAGCTGTACCTGTGTGGCTCAGCATGTAGTGAGCGGAAACTGTCCGTCCAGCCGCTCTCGAAGAATTTATCCATCCACGCCCTTTCAGCAGGCAGAAAGCCCGATGAATTTTTATTTCCCTTGGGGTCATGAATGTCAATTTCCCGGTGGGCAATATTATAATCTCCGCAAAGGATGAGGCGCGGATATTTTTTCTTAAGCACATTCAGGTATTTATAGAATTCATCAAGCCACTGGTATTTATATTCCTGCCTGATTTCGCCGGAAGTACCCGAAGGAAAATAAGCATTGATCAGCCGGATATCTCCGAAGTCAAGCTGGAGCACTCTTCCTTCATCGTCGCTCATCGCATGTCCCGTTCCGTATTGAACCTGATCGGGTTTTATTTTGGAGAATACCGCTACACCACTATAGCCTTTTTTCTGTGCGCTGAACCAAAAATCTTTAAATCCGAGTCCGGTAATTTCGGCATGGGCAACGTTATCTTTTTCCGCTTTGGTTTCCTGAATGCAGATGACATCTGCCGGATTTGTTTTTAACCAGTCAACCAATCCTTTTTTCATGGCGGCGCGGATGCCGTTCACATTATAACCGATGATACGAAGGGAAGCCATATGGGTTTGCTTATATTCGGTGTGTAATTTACTTCTTGTTTATCAAAGAAAACCGAAACCATGTCTGATACGCAGCCTGTCATTAAACCCAAGCGGCCGATTTACCTGGATGGACCCCACAGCCGCTTGTACGAACTTCGGTTTGCCTGGAAAGTATTTATGCAAATCCTTTCCGCCAACCGGGCTTTATATTTTGTCGGACCCTGCATCACCGTGTTTGGTTCAGCCCGGTTCCCGGAAGGACATCCGGATTATGCCAGGGCAAGGGAATTCGGGAAACGCATTTCGGATATGGGTTTTACCGTCATGACGGGTGGAGGTCCGGGTATTATGGAAGCGGCCAACAGGGGTGCATTTGAAAACGGAGGCAGGTCAGTGGGATGCAATATCCGGCTTCCGATGGAACAAAAGCCCAACAGCTACATGCAGGAATGGATAACCTTCGATTATTTTTTTCTTCGGAAAGCCATGCTGCTGAAATATTCCTATGCATTTATTGTAATGCCGGGTGGTTTCGGTACCCTGGATGAATTGTTCAATACGCTCACGCTGATTCAAACCCGTTCCATTACACAGTTTCCCGTTGTGCTTTTTGGAAAAGAATATTACCAGCCGCTGATCGACATGTTTAAGAAAATGCTGTCGCAGGATACCATCCAGTCCCAGGACCTGGACTTATTATTGGTGACGGACGATGAGGAAGAAGCCATGAATCATATTAATAGCTATATATCGAGCAACTACGAAGTCATGAAAAAACGCAGACCGTTCTGGTGGTTGTTTGAAAGGAAGTTTCCGTTTAGATGACAGGTGACAGATGACGGTAGACGAGCCTTATGCTTTATGCCTTAAGCCTTAAGCTTATTTGGGAGTCACCACTTTACCCACCGGAAAACTAACACCAAGGTTTAAAATCATTTCATAAGTGCCGAATGCCTGTTTGGCTGTTCCCTCGTAAATTTTCAATCCCGAATAACGGGCATAGTCCAGTTTGTTTGCGTACTCCAGGAAAACATAGTGGAAGAACGTGAATTTGAGATCTCCTTC
>DATCAO010000056.1:0-2660 GCA_036512575.1 Puia sp. | reverse complement strand
CAGATCGGCAAACTGAAAATTTGGCGGTTTTATTAATGCTATTATATTCAAAGCTGCCCGGATATCATCCATAGTGGAACCCGATGCCTCCAATTTGCCTCCAATTTGTTTCCAATCCTTGTCCATTGTTTTCCAGTGATTCATTGGAGAACATTGGACAAGGATTGGACGAAGAGTGGACCCCATTTGGAGGCACAGCAGAGAATCAGGCAGACCTTCACATTTTTGAATACCCCGGCTGGGATGCCGTAACGGGATCAGAGGCTGAGAGAGGATGCCCGCAGAGCCTGCAGCTCTGCCGGTGTTTTAGGCCTAACCCAGGAATTGTCGTAAGGGCAAAAACAATCGCTCTGTTCCAGGGATTTGAGATCAATCCGGTTATTCATATATCCTGACAACAATTTGAATGCAAATGGTTTTTCTTTTTTCAAAATCAGCAGACTGGCATTAGCGCCTGCCTTCGCAGCGATCGGCACTCCTCCGCCGAGTTCAGCCCAGTGACCACCGATCAGCAGGTTTTTTACCGGAGTACGGTAATGGGAGATCTTATTTTTCATATTTTCCCTGCCGGGTCTGGCGCCCATCATGGTGCCATTTTTATTGCCTGTATAACGCCAATGCGTAACCGGAGTAGCCACTTCATAAAAAATAATATGGGCGCTCAGGCCGGGGGCCAGTTTTTTTTCCACGCGCGCAATCAGGATATCAGCGACCTGTTTTTTCAGTTGCTGATAGGCTTCTCCTCTTGTACGTTTGCCATAAGCGTCCAGTTTGGTTTCCCATTCGTTTTTATAATCCATGAATGCGGGCATATACAAAGTGAGTGTTCCGTGGTTTTGCGGAGCGAGCGACTTATCGCGCATGGAAGGTGCAATGATGCTGATTTCAGAACAGTTCGGGTCTCCTCCGCTCTGGCAATCGAAAGGCTGGTTTTCGTCAACCAGATGGATGAGTTCTTCATTAAATCCCAGTTGCTCCGCCGGGCAATCCAGTGCCAGGGAAACGGTTATGGAGGAACTATAGAGTTCAGCCGCCTTCAGTTTTTTCTTCAGTTTAACCGGAACAGCATTCGCCGGCAACATTTTTTCGTAGAGTGTTTCAATATCGCAGGCTGCAATTATATATTTACTGTTTAACCGCCGTTCTTTACCCCGCTGTTCAAAAAGCAGTCCTGTGGAACGACCCCGTTCAACAAAGATTTCCTTTACATGGCACTGCAGGCCTACGGGGTTGCGGTAATAATCAACCACGTGCTGAAGCCATAAGGGTATCACCTGGCTACCGCCTTTTGGCGGACTCTGGAAATCATGGAAATAGGACCAGCCTATCGGAATCAGGCAGCCCAGCACTTCCTGCTCCCCCGAAAATATTTTGTGCAGTCTGGGGTCCTTAAAGAAGCGGTTGAGACCTTTTTTTATTCCTTTTTCTCCTGAAAAAGTCAGCCAGGGAATAAATGGAATGGCAAATTCCAACAGTCTGATCTTATTTCTCAGCTTTTGAAGAAAAGACATGGTCTCTTCTGATCGGAAAATCCGGTTATAGTTTTTAAACGAGCGACCGATTAGCCTGGCTTTGAGAAAAAGTCGTTCGATGCCTTTCTTTTCCTGCGGAAAATCGCGCACCATCTGGTCCCGCATCTCATCCGGATTATTGGTAAGCAGGTAATCAAATCCGTCTCCCTTATATCGCCGGATACGCTGTTGTTCTACGGCCTGGGGATGATCACTGCCAATGACGCTGAATAACTTATCCAAAATACCGTCCGGGCCGTATTGGTTGAGCCAATGGATTGCGGTATCAAAAATAAAATGCTTTCTTTTGAAACCGGCCAGGTATCCGCCCACATGGGGTTCTTTTTCCAGAACACAAACAGACAGCCCCGCCCTGCTCAAAAGGGCTGCCGCGGTTAAACCACCGACTCCAGCTCCGATTACGATCACATCATAATAATCCTTAAATTCAGGTCGCCCCATGTCAGTAATTTACCGAAATCCTTTCGTATGAATAAAAAAACCATTCGGACAGAAAATGGTAATTTTAACCCATGCTTCAGGAGAACGATATTAATTTGAAAGAGGAAAAGATTATCCAAATCATCAACGACTTCTTACAGGAGGAATTTGAGGTGGACCGTTCTAAAATACTGCCATCTGCCGATCTGAAGACGACCCTGGAACTGGACAGTCTGGATTATATCGACCTCGTGGTGGTCATGGAAAAAAATCTGCATATCAAAGTGGATCCGGCCGACCTGGTGGATATCCATTCATTCCAGGATCTGTACGAATATGTTATTGCAAAAATGGGCAACCAGCCATGAGTCCTGGTGCCGTTCGGCCCATCCTCCATGCGGCATCAGGAAGGTGACAAACCTGTAAAAAAAATATCGTTGTGTCCCCGCGTGATCAATCAGGAGTTGATTTGCTGAATCCTTCGGAAGAAGACCAGGAAAAAAGGATCAACAGACACGAACTCAAATTTTCACATTTGAGTAAAATATACTGGCCAAAAGAAAAGTACACGAAGCGCGGCATGCTTAACTATTATCATCGGGTGGCGCCTTTTATTCTTCCCTACCTGAAAAACAGGCCGCAATTTTTAAACAGAAAGCCTAACGGAATCGCCGGCGGAAGTTTTTATCAGAAAGACGTAAAGGGTAA
>DATCAO010000055.1:0-10374 GCA_036512575.1 Puia sp. | reverse complement strand
AATCGCCAGGATGGTGATCAGAAAAACGGCCAGGCTGGCTTCCTATTATCATTCACCCTGGTATGTATTGTATGTCCAAACGGCAAAAGAAAGCGGCGACAAAATCGGCCTGGCTGCCCAGCGTCACCTGATCAACAATTTTAAACTGGCTACGGAATCCGGCGCCGAACTGATCAGGATCACCAACAATAATATTGCCCGGGGCATCATCGAAACCGCTGAAGAAAGAAAGATAACCACCATTTGCATTGGAAAACCGCACCTTAGCCTGATGAATGTGATCTTAAATACGGCCGTATTCAATCAGATGCTGAATAAGCTGTCCGGAGCCAATATTGATGTTGTAATTTTATCCTGATATGGCTGTAAAATTAAAAACCAAATTAACCGTCGGTCTGATTTTTCTCTTCCTCGTGATCCTGGTTTTCGGGATCCTGGGAATAGCAAATATAAACCTGCTTAGCCGGGATGCCGACCTTATATTAAAAGACAACTACGAATCGATCATCTACGGGAACAATATGCTGAAAGCCCTGGAAAATATCCGTACCAGGAAAGATGCACCGGATCAGTTCGAAGAGAATCTTAAAAAACAGGAAGCGAATATCACCGAACCGGGAGAAAGGGAACTTACTGTAGAAATCCGGAAAAACTTTGAAGAGTTAAAAGCCAATCCCGCAGATCCGTCCAATTACGGCGAGATCAGGCAGTCGGTTGAACAGGTTCTCGACTTGAACTCCGCAGCCATATATCGCAAAAATGCCTTTGCCCAGGATACAGCCCGAAACGCCAAACGCTGGCTGGCAATTATTTTTACGCTGCTCACCCTGGTATCTTTTACATTTATCTTCAACCTGCCCGGCATTGTTTCCGGGCCCATCCAGTCTTTATCGGACGGGATAAAAGAAATCGCCAATAAAAATTACGGAAAACGTATTTACCTGAAACAAAAAGACGAACTGGGTGATCTGGCGCTGGCGTTCAATTCAATGGCTGAAAAGCTCGACCTGTACGAGCACAGCAATATTGCGAAAATGCAATTTGAGAAAAGTCGGATTGAAACCATCATCAACCAGATGCGGGACGGAATCATTGGATTGGATGCCAATAAAAATATTCTCTTCCTAAACGCCGTCGCTCAGAAACTCATGGGCCTCAAAGAATCCGATATTGTCGGAAAATATGCCCCCGATATCGCAGTAAAAAACGACCTCATGCGAAAATTGCTGCAGACGGATGAGGATAAAAAAGACCTTAAAATATACCTGGACGATAAGGAAGGATTTTTCAATAAGGACATACTGGATGTGACCAATAACCGGGAAGTGATTGGAAAAGTAATCGTACTCAGGAATATCACGCTTTTTCACGAACTCAATGAAGCTAAAACCAATTTCATTGCCACCGTTTCCCATGAGTTGAAAACACCGATCTCATCCATCAAGATGAGTATGCAGTTACTGGGTGATAAAAGAACCGGGCCACTCACAGGCGACCAGGAGCAACTCGTGAACAGCATCGGCGACGATGCAGATCGCCTGTTGAAGATTACCAGCGAGCTCATCAATATGGCCCAGGTCGAAACAGGAAATATCCAGTTCAACCTGCAGGCCACGCCGGTTGACTCGATCGTGGAAGACGCCATGGATGCGGTTCAGATCCAGGCCCAGCAAAAAAACATTTCCATCAAAACCGTATTGGCACCCGACCCACCACAAATTCGGGTCGACAAAGAAAAAACCACCTGGGTACTGATCAACCTGCTCACCAATGCCATTAAATATTCATTTGAATCTTCCGCCGTTGAAATCCGTGTCAATTCCACGAAAGACCGCGTGGAAATCTTAGTGAAGGATCACGGTAGGGGTATTGATGAAAAATACAGCACGCGGGTGTTCGACCGCTACTTCAAAGTACCCGGTTCGCATGAGCGCTCCCGTACCGGACTGGGCCTGGCCATTTCAAAAGAATTCATCGAAGCCCAGGGCGGAAAGATCTGGGTAAACAGCCGGATCGGTGAAGGAAGTGAATTCGGATTTTCGTTTGCACATAACAGCTAGACGACTAATATGGCGGTTGTAGTATCTTAGATACTCGATTCTATCTAATGAAGAAAACCCTCGCTGCTTTTTATTTAGCCGGATTCCTGTTCTTATCAACTTTTTCATCCTGCGGACCTTCCCCGTCCAAGGACCACATCGCAAACGACTCTTTGTCCATTGCGAGTGGCAGCATATTGTTCCAAAAAAACTGCAGCAGCTGTCATAATTTCAGGCAGGATGGAATCGGTCCGGATTTATCCGGAGTAACAAAAATAGATTCTGTCAGTTGGCTGAAAGAATTTATCCGCGATCCAAAATCGCAGGTCGCATCGGGTGATGCGCACGCTAAAAAACTATTGGACAGGTTCCATACCCTGATGCCTTCATTTGCGGCGTTGACTGATTCACAGATCAATCAGCTCTTGTCTTATTTGTATGCACAACCGGCACATCAGAAAAGAAAGGTCGATCCCCTGGCCATCAAAGATCCGGTTCCCGAAAAAATTGCAGCATCCAACATAGTAGCCGGTCTGAAGCTTTTCGCACATATGCCAGCGACCAGTGACAAAAAGCCGCTCACGCGCATCAGCAAAATGGATTGGGTGCCCGCTGCAAAAACATACTTTGTCCTGGACCAGCGGGGTTTGCTCTACAAATTGCTCAACGGAAAACCGGTGCTCTGGCTGGATATTTCTAGATGGAAACCAAAGTTTATTAATGAGCCGGGGCTTGCGACCGGTTTCGGCAGTTTCGCCTTCCACCCAGATTTTGCACGCAACGGTATTTTTTACACAACGCATTCTGAATCGCCCCATAGTAAAAAGGCTGACTTCCCCATTCCGGATTCCATCAAACAAACTGTGCAATGGGTGCTCTGCGAATGGAAGATGCCCAACCCGACGGCACCTGTTTTCAGTGGAACCAACCGCGAACTGCTGCGCATCGATATGGTGGCGGGTATCCACGGAGTGCAGGAAATTATTTTCAATCCAGGCGCCCGTCCCGGAGATGCAGATTACGGAAATTTGTACATCGGCATCGGTGACGGGGGCAGCGTGGAAAACGGATACGCTTTCCTGACCCGTCATCCGCAAAGAGTATGGGGAACCATCCTGCGCATTAATACTATGGGAAAAAACAGTGCCAATGGACAATATGGAATCCCATCTTCAAACCCCTTTGTAAAAAATTCAGATAGTAATACAGTACGCGAAATCTATGCCGATGGTTTCAGGAATCCCAACCGCATCACCTGGACAAACAAAGGCCTGATGATCGCTACCAATATCGGTCAGGCCAGTATTGAAGCCATTGACATCATTCAGAAAGGAAATCACTATGGCTGGCCCACACGGGAAGGACGGTTTACCATGCATCCCGATGGCGATATCAATAATATATATGTCCTGCCGGCAAACGACAGCATCTTCCATATCAGTTATCCTGTTGCCGTCTTCGATCACGACGAAGGCAATGCCATTGAAGGCGGCTTTGAATACCAGGGAAAAACCATCACCGAACTGAAAGGGAAATATGTTTTTGGCGATATCCCTTCAGGAAGACTTTTTTACATTACGCTTTCAGATCTGAAATCCGGAACTCTGGCTCCGGTTAAAGAATGGTTTGTGAGCTTCAATGGCAAAAAAATTGCTCTTCGTACCTTATGTGGAGAAGAACGCGTGGATCTGCGTTTCGCGAGAGATGAAAATGGTGAATTGTATATTTTCACAAAACCGGATGGGAAAATATATAAGCTGATCCCCTGAACGTTCTACTCTCCGGGCTGTTTCAAAACAACTCCCGTTTTCTTTTTAAAATTTTCCCATTCAGCCAGCATCTCATTGTATTTTTCCGGATTGGATTTGGACAGATCCCGGGTTTCTCCCATATCATCCTTCAGATTATATAATGCAAATGCATGCTCATCAAAAGGTTCACTGATATTCGTGATCTTCCAGTCACCCTTGATCAATAAACACTGACCATCGTGTTCCAATCCAAAAACATATTTATCATCGTGAATGCTGTTGCGCTCACCTTTGATAAAGGGAACAAATGACTCTCCCAACATAGGCACGAGTTCCTTTTGATGATAAAATTTAGGATAAGACAATTGTGCCAGTTCGATGAACCCGGGAGCGAGGTCCATTACATTGATGAATGTATTTTGATAACCTTTTTTTGACTTAACCATTTTCCCGGCAACGATCAGCGGTGTTACAATGCCGCCCTCAGTTGAAAATGACTTGTACAATTTAAACGGGGCGGCGCCCGCCTGTGCCCACTGGGGACCATATGAAACAAAAGAACCCGCCTTGCCGATATTTTCATAAGAATTATCAAAGTGGGCCCGCAGATAAGGACCGAATCCCTCTGGAAGATTGTAAAAATCTTCTCCGGCTGCTCCATTATCCGACATAAAAATGATCAGCGTATTATCCAATAGTTTTGCATCCTTTAAAAAATGAATAAACTTGCCAATATGATCGTCCAGGTTTTCTACCATCGCGGCATACACTTCCATCTTTCTGGATTCTGTCTTTTTTTCTTCTGCTGAAAGATTTTTCCATGGTTTTATTTCAGGGTCACGTGGCCCGAGAATCGAAGATGCGGGCAGAATGCCCAGTGCTTTTTGCCGGTTAAACCGGATCACCCGCAGGGAGTCGTATCCAATATCATAATAACCTTTGCATCGGTCAATATCATCTGCGGGAACCTGTAGCGGCCAATGAGGAGCGGTATACGTGAGATATGCAAAAAAGGGTTTATCCCTTTGCGCATCTTTAATAAATCCCATCATTTTATCCGTATACACATCAGTTGAATACCTCCCTTCAGGATAAACCACCACCTGGCTGTCCAGCCGGTATGCCTGTGGCTGATTAGGTAAAATTGGGTTGCCGTTAAAATGATTGGCTGCACCGTTTATTAATGCAAAACTTTTTTCAAAACCCCTGGCGTACGGGATATAGGCATTAGCCGCACCCAGGTGCCATTTGCCGGCCATAAATGTCTGGTATCCGCCATCTTTCAAAACCTGTGCGACAGTAACGATGCGGTCTGTCAGGTGCTGCTCATATCCGGTTTTCCCCTCTCTTGAAGTTCCTTTAACGGAAAACATACTGCCCATACCCGCTACATGATTATCATTTCCCGATAAGATCATACTCCTGGTGGGCGCACATAAAGGAGCCGTATAAAAATGCGTGAACTGAATGCCCTGTTTCGCCAGCTGGTCGATATTCGGCGTTTTAATTTCCCCTCCATAACAGCCCAGATCGGCATAACCGAGATCATCGACAACAATCAGTAAAATATTCGGTCTGGAGTCAGGAAGGTTTTGTGCTGACAACAGTTGAATTCCTGCAACCTGCAGGAAAAAAATAATTTGCAATATAAAAAGCCGTTTGCTCAATGAAGCGTGATTTGGGTGGAATCATTTTATTTTACCGGGAGCTGGGATTAGATTTAGTAATTTAACCAAACTATTCCATCTTTAAACGAATCAGCGCCACTATTAAAAAAGCAACTAATACGCAACGCATGCCATCTCCGACGCTTTCCAAAGCCTTTATACTCGTTTCCGTTCTGATTTCAGGGCTATGTTTTTATTTGGGATTCAGCCTAAACGGGAACCTGGGATGGCTGATGTGGATTGCGCCGATTCCCGTCTTATTTATTTCCTTACAGGTGAAGCCTGGCCAAACCTTTCTGGTGGCCTTCATCGCCTATCTGATCGGCAAACTGAGCTGGCTTTCTTATTTACTAAATGTTCTGCCGAAACCTCTCGCATTTGTCTATACATTACTCATCCCTTTAATTTTTGCATTAGTCGTTCTGGCCTCCAGAAAAATTCACAAAGTCGCCCAAAACAATTTTTCCGTTCTCGCCTTCCCCATACTGTTTACTGCCTACGAATACCTGCTGTTTATTTTTTCTCCCGACGGAACTGCAACCAGCATTGCCTACACACAAAGCAATTACCTGCCGGTTATTCAAATCGCCTCCCTGACCGGCATATTGGGCATCAGCTTTCTGCTTTGCCTGGTCCCCTCAGTGATTGCACTCGTATGTTATAATCTCAAGCAGAAAAAAAACAATTCCGTCTTACTCAGCATATTGTCCATCGTGCTGGTCGCAGTATTTGTTTATGGACTGATGAGGCTTCGTGAACCACAAAAAGGAAAAACCCTGGAACTGGGATTAGCAGTTATCGATGAAAGCGCTTATAAGGGCGTCTATCAGCACGATCGGGCAAAAGAAATGGAGTTGACTACTTTGTATCTGCAGGAAGTAAACGCACTCGCTGACCGGGGCGCCAAAATTGTCCTGCTTCCCGAAAAAACCATCGTCGCGAATGATTCGACCTGCGATGCGATTTTGCAGAAGTTTGCAAGTCTCGCTGCAGAACGAAGGATCCAGATTATTTTCGGTGGTACAAAACAAAAAACCGGATTCTATCTCAACAATGCCTGGGTGATTTCAAACCGTGGTGTTTTTCTGGCCGACTACCAAAAAGTAAACCTGTTTGAAGGAGAGGTTCTTGACGGATGTAAACCGGGAATTAAAATCAGCATCTACCGGCTTGATACATTAAACGAAGGCGTAGCCATCTGCAAAGACATGGATTTTCAGCAATTCATACTGGGCTACAGCAAAAAGAGCCCCGCAGTATTGTATGTCCCGGCCTGGGATTTTGTACAGGATGGCTGGCTGCACTCGCGTATGGCTATATTGCGCAGCGTGGAAGGTGGATTTTCCCTTGTGAGAAATGCAAGGCAGGGCCGACTCACCCTCAGCGACTGGCGCGGAATGGTGGTCGCAGAAGCAAACTGTGAATCCGGAACACCTGCTGAATTGCTGGGCGAACTGACTGTCGAAGCACATACGACAATCTATGCAAGAGCCGGTGACTGGTTTGGCACGGTTTGTCTGTTCGCCGCCGCAGGTTTCTTCTTTTTTGTTTTCAGCAGAAGAAATAAAAAAACTGCCTGAATCCATTGAGCTCTTCACAGATGAGCTCTTCACAAAATAAAAAACCCGCCTTTCAGCGGGTTGATACCATTTCGGCAAACTATTTTTTGGCGACTGGTGGCGGCGGGAAATGGCGGACCTTTTCATCATATTCCCGGATCTTCCCGTTTTTGATCAGTACGTCATCCACATAATTCAGCGAGTCTGTTTTCCCTTTTTTATCTGTCCAGGTTTCCGTATACCAGAGCGTCACCCAGGTATCATCCTTATCCGGATAGTATAGTGTCGCCCAGGTATCGAAATTTTTTGAAACAGAAGCCAGTTCCTTTCTTTCTGCAGCTATGATGGTTCCCAGGCTGTCCTTACTGCCCTGAAAATGAAATCCGTCACTATAAAATACTACAGTATCAGCAAAATCTGTCAATGCCCCCTTTAAATCACCATCCACATAATGTTTCAGGCAATTGAGCACCATCAATGCATTTTTCTCATCTCCGGGCTGCCAGTTCAGCGAATATTTTGGAGTGAAGGGGTAGATGATGGGCTCTTTGGACACCGCAGTATCGCTTTTGACAACCGCAGGCTTCGATTCTGACTGACAACCTGCGAACACAATAGCGCAAAAAGCCGCCGGGAAAAAAAACGGTTTCATATCGTTTGTTTATTAATTGCCTTTCATTAGCGAAAGCCCGAATTTTCATTCACCCGCAGGTCTATTCTTTCACCCGCACGTATCTTTCTATATTCAACCGGTTCACATTGATCTTTTCAATTTTTTCGATACCGGTCTGCGTCAGCGAATCATTACTGACAACGATATGAAAACTGAAATCATTTCCTTCCCAGACCCTGTCGCTGCAAAACTGCAGGTGTTCAGTGTAATTACTATCCGTGAGTGTATAGGTTCCCGCGCCGGAACTATAAAAAGCGAGACTGTCTTTTCCCTTGGTCAGATCATGCCCTACAAATGAAAAATGAGTACCGTTGATGATTTTCAGGAATCTCTTGTTGCCGGTATACGTTGTGGTAACGGTATCCTTGCCCTGGATCGTGGTACCGGATATCAGCTGCCAGGTGCCGATGAGCGGGTTCATCGGTTGGCGGTTTGCGGTTGGCTGTTGGCAGGAAATAAGAAAATATAACATCAGGCTGCTGACCATTACATATTTCATGGGTTATTTTTTGAGAAAGGGAAGTTATCGAATTCAAGCTGATCATGCTCCCACACACAATTAAAAATTATATTTGACAGAGAAAAATTCAAAAATGCCCGAACTGAGCCACTTTTTCCTGAAACTGAATCCACCGCGGGCTTCCTTTACAACGGACATGACAGCGGAGGAGCGTGCCATCATGCAGGCCCATGTGTTGTACTGGATGCCCTTTGTGCAGGATGGCACCATCATCGTGCTGGGTCCTGTAGCCGATCCGAAAGGCGGATACGGTATCGCCATCATGGGTGTACCCGACCGGTCACGTCTCGATGAACTGGTGGCTGCTGATCCGGCCAACGGACTTTGTTCCTATGAAATTCATCCCATGCGGGCTGTTACCAAAAATCCATGATTTTAAAAATGGCGGTCGTTCATGATTACGATTACACGCGTTACAACACATACCGAGCTGGAAGGAATAAAAAAACTGCAGGAAGAAAACCTGAAAAAAAACCTTGGTGACCAGGAAGCCGAAACGGAAGGTTTTGTAACCGCAGAATACAGAAACAAAGTCTCGCTCCTGCATTTGATTACGGCATCACGGATGTGGCGAAAGACAATCCCCGTTCGCTGAAAGCGCATCTCAAATCCGGTTTCGTGATCATTGATACGCTTCAATATGGCGGATTGGGTTGGGACATCGTGCTCTGGGACTGGACCCATTCCGCGAATCAATAATCCGGGAGCGCAACTTTTGTTCTATACCGAAATGCCGGATTTCCTTCTATTCTTCCTTGCCGACCAAATAAAAATCCAATTTGTCAACTTAAGTACTATAGCTTGCGCAAAGTCAGGCCGTTAGTTTTGGGGAAATTGTAAACATGAAAATTTCCCTCCGGCCTATTCTAACTCTCATTGTGATTTTTATCATGGTAGCACTGCAGGGTTGCATGAAATCCAATTCAGGCAGTTCAGGCAGTACAACTACAGTTGATGAGAAACCTACACCGACAGCTATCGGAACTTCGATCGAAACAGGCGTAACAAAAACCATCAGCCCCGGAGGTGGCACCGTGTTATCTTCCGACGGACTGGTGGAATTGGTTTTCCCCTCTGGCGCTTTGGCGGCGAATACAGATATCAGCATCCAGGCCATCGTGAACAATGCGCCAAACGGAAGAGGAAATGCATATCGGATGCAACCGGAAGGAATGATATTTCTTCAGCCGGTCGTCCTGAGATTTCATTATACAGCAGACGACATCCTCGAAACTCTGTCCGGACTGATGAGCATCGCCTTCCAGGATAGTACAGGCATCTGGTATCGGGTAGATCATATCACCAACGATACGGTGAATAAAGTGATCTATGCCCCGATCAAACATTTCAGCGACTGGTCCAGATTCGACGTGATGCTGATTTCTCCGTTTAACACCAGTGTGCGGGTGGATAAATCCGTGGGACTGACCGTCGTATATATAGATGCAGGAACTGAACCGGACGAACTGGCTCCGCTCTTTAAAAAATCCACTCCTGTAAAATGGTCGGTCAATGGAATCCCCAATGGAAATGCTTCCGTCGGTACAACGGGTGATGGCTCCATAAGTGTCAGTTATAAAGCCCCTTCTAAAATACCAGGTGAAAATCCGGTTGCCGTTTCTGCGCAAATTCCTTTTAATGGAAAGTACCAGGGCAAAACCGTTAACACCCTTGAACTGGTTTCACACATCACGATTGTGGATGGAGAAAAATATTTATTGGAAATGCGTATATCAGAAACTCTGCCTCCCTTTTTGTATACCGATTCCGTGAGTATGATCGTAGTCATAAACAGCGACGACCAGGTGATCATTTCAGATATCCAAAACTTTGCACCCAAAGCATCACCGCCGAGTGCAACTTTAGGTGGATGCACTTCCACCTGGTTACAAGATGGAATCGGTGAAACCAATGTAAACAGTGTATCAGGAATCATTACGGGAACGGCAGGTGATTCGACCCGCGACTTATTTCTGACGATAACCAATTCGGGCGCCGTTTCTCCAAAGTTTACCCAGGCCTGCGTAGGCTCGGATCCGGAAACGGGAGGCGGATTTCCATTTGAAGGCTTGCCGACCTTAGCCAACTTCACATTGGTATCCGGTCAGACCGTATATACAGTAGATAACGGAGAAGAATTCGACCGTCTCACACTCATTCAACCA
>DATCAO010000054.1:0-8718 GCA_036512575.1 Puia sp. | reverse complement strand
TAATACCGGGTATTGCCCGATGAGCGATGGGGCTTTAAAGCATCGTAGCGCTTTTCCCATATCCGGATAGTATGGCTTTTTATCCCGGAATACCGGGCCAGTTCGGAAATTGAGAACGAATCCATTTAGTTTGTTTATATTTGTGCTAATAAAGTTAAACACAAATATATATGATATTGATATAACAAATGAATTTTTAACATGGCCACTTATTCTTTAAAGACCGTTCAAAAAATTCCCACTGACCTGGAAACAGCCTGGTCGTTTTTTTCAGACGCGGGAAACCTGCAGGCCATCACGCCTAAAAATCTGGGGTTTACCATCTTATCAGATACAAGGGATGCAACAATGTACCCGGGTCAGATCATTGAATACATCGTCCGGCCGGTGTTGGGCATTCCCATATATTGGATGACCGAGATTACCCATGTGCAGGACCGGCTTTTTTTTGTTGATGAGCAGCGGGTTGGCCCATACCGGTTATGGCACCACCAGCATCAGTTCCGGGTTATAGCCGGAGGCGTTGAGATGACGGATAGGGTTCATTACCGGAATCCATTGGGTATTTTGGGAACTCTGGCAAACCGGTTTTTTGTGGAAGGGCAGCTGCGGACAATTTTCGAATTCCGGTTCAGGAAAATTGAAGAATTATTTGGTATTTGGGATGGCGGGGTCAATACCATCGTATTCAATAACTGTGATGGTCGTTCAAAACGGAATAGATTGATCCGGGACTTCGGAATTTCCAGACAGACGAAATAAAGTATGAAACGTATTTGCAAACTGGTTAATTTACCCTTATATTTGGGTATATTTACCCACATGGCAAATGTTATAAAATCTAAATCCGGTGTTTTAAAAGGTGAAAAGGCTGTAGCCCTGAAATCACATCAAATTGAACCGGGGCTTACAAAAAGTTTATCCCATTCGGAAATGACCTGGAAATTATTGGGTGGACGGCATTTCATGAACCATAAGCCAAAAACATCTTTGGAATTTTATAGTGCAGTGAGAAGGGGGGTTCCTAAACTGTCTATTGATTCTCTTGCTCAGGTGATGAATATCCCGATGACAAAAATGGCGATTCTTTTAAACCTTTCCTATAAAACGCTTACACGTAAAAATAAAGTTGATCTATTAGACACCCCCGTTTCCTCTCATGCCTTTGAAATAGCAGATACCATTGCAAAAGGTCTTGGCGTATTTGATGAAGAAGACCGCTTAAATCGATGGTTAAATAAGGAAAACAGGGCTTTAAATGGTGCTAAACCATATGATCTTCTGGATACTTCCACCGGGATCAAATTAGTAAATCAGATTCTTGGACGTATTGAAGAAGGAGTATATTCCTGATATGGTTGTCTATAGGATAGTAAAATCTGCAGCAAGAACAACGGATCTGAGTGGCAAGGGCGCTTATACAGACGGTGGCCGCTGGAACAACCCGGGAATCTTTTTACTATATACAAGTATGAATAGTTCCCTGGCACTATTAGAGAGTTTGGTACATTTCGATGAATCAGAATTGCCGCCCCGAATGTTTATCATGCATATTGAAATTGATGAACCGGCAGCCATATATACCTTTCCCGACGAAGATCTCCCAACGAATTGGAGACAACCGGAAAATATTCAATTAAAAGAAATAGGAGACAATCTGATCAGGGGAAATCGGTACATGGCCATAAAAGTCCGATCTGCTGTAAATCCGGAAGAATATAACATTTTGCTTAATCCGTTATATCCGGCATTTCATGATCTTGTAAAGGTTATCGCCACTGAGCCCTATACCCTCGACCAAAGGCTCACGTAGAATTTCACATGGATTGACCCGGGACCTGGGATTTCCACATGCTCATGCAATTGCATAAACACCGGTATTCAACAAGTTTATAAGTGATTACACTTAGTGTTTGGTTTTCAGGCGGTTTCGCTTTGTTTAATATTCTTATTTGTCTATTTTTAGCCAACCCTTAAAACAGTCGACATGCGCGCCATTCTTTTGCTTTGCCTTTCCTTTTCGTTTTATTATCTGTCCGCCCAGTCTCTGGTCGGTTCAAAATACATTGGCTGGTCAGGACGCCAGATCAAACTTCAAACGATTCATGATCAGTCAGGAAATTTTTACGCCAGTCTGCTGGAGAATACGGATAGCTTTAAGGTGATTCTTTATGACCGCAGATTTACAGAAGTACATGAGTATACGATACCGAGGTTAAACCAGGAAGAACTCGTTGCCGGATTTATTAAGGAAGGTAAAATTTACTTATTCTGCCATTATGCCATGCCGGCCGGGTATCACAACTATACCATCGATATGTCCACCGGCGAAATCAAATTTGTACTGATACTATCGGAAAAAAGAAAGGAGAAACTGATTGACCGGATCAGTTCAGGTGACTATGCCCTGTGGCTGGGAATCGATAAAAAAAATTCAAATTTTGTGATCTATAACTGGCGTAATGAGCAGGACATGGATACGATCATCTATCATTTTAAAGATCCGGTTATGTGGGAATCCATTTCGAAATCGGGTAGTATGTTCGGCAGGGATGTGGATGTGGCTAAAATTGATGAAGCGGGTTTACCCGATATCCAGGCGGTGAGTGCAAGGAATAAAGTCTACCTGATTCACGATACGCTCTTCCTGACGATGAACCGGAATCTGGCTAACACCATCGTATATGCGTTCGATCTGTATAACAAAACAGTCAGCTATCGTGTGATTGAAAATGAATCTGTGAAAAAAGTGTATGATCAGTACACAAGGGAAAATAAAGTGGTGGGAGATTACGTAGATAACAGCTATCTGTTAAACGGAAAACTGTATTTCATTTCAGCCTCGGATGAGGCGCTGCACGTGAGCATCAGTGACTTTTACAGCGGAGCCCGGTTAAAATATTTTGAGGTAAAAAGAGAAGATACCATCGACTTTAAAAATACGCTGGTATTGCAGGAAGGGAAAGCGCTTTATTTTAATAACACCAAGGAGTTGACGAAGACCAAACAACTGCTTCGAAAAATGACCAGTGGCAACGCCGCAATCGCGGCCCTGAACGACAGCATTGGCACCGCCATTACGCTGGGGTCAAATAAAGAGGAAAAACAAATGGGTCTCCCGGGCTATGGATTCACTTCAGGTTCAACGGCTATTATGATCGGTGGAAACGGAATGGGTGATTTCAGCAAGGCTACCTGGACCAAGGCCGTGCGATTCAGGATGCTGGTGGACAGCCTTACCTTTCAACATATTCCCGGCGATATGGAGCCCGGTATTAACGACCGGATCGATGAATTCAGTCATGAACTCAAAATTCCTGATCAGGCAGAAAATCTGCTCTTCCAGGACGGGCGGTATATCTTTATATATTACGACAAGAAAAAGCAGTCGCTGGTTCTTCACCAGTTTCCTGTTTGATGCGGGTAATACACTATTTCAATGAGCGGATCTGAAGCGGATTGGACAAATGTCGAACCATTTTATGGAAGGCCTGAAGTTTTTAGTTGCTTTATAGGAAGAAGGACAAATAATGTACATTAGATCATCAATTGGATGATATGATGGTATCCGAATACATCAGCACTACGCCTGCTGACAGGCAGGCGCTGCTAACCGCTCTACACGACACGATCATGACGAATGACCCGGGTATTAGCCCGGTCGTTAAGCCGATGATGGGCAAGGAAATGATCCTTTACGAAGAGCGTTCATACATGAAGTACGGACTAGCAAGCACCAAAAATCATATGTCATTGCATTGTCTGCCTATGTATATGAATCCGCCGCTGCATGATAAATATGTAAAGCAGCTTTCAGCAGCTAAGTTCCAGAAGGGCTGTATCAATTTTACGGATGCAGTTGAAATGCCGCTGGGCATAGTAGCCGATTTGATCAAGGACTGTTCTTCTATCAGCATTGCCGCTTTGCTTGAAAACCGGAAAAGAAAGAAAAAATAGCTGCCGGTCCCATGCTAAATTTATCCCAATTGCCTTAGCTGGAATCGCCTTCCAATAAAAGCCATTCCATCTTCGATGAACGGCCTACAAGATTTTTATTTTTGATTATTTTCACGAAAAAAGTAGGTCGCGGAGTGAATGTGTCAAGGAATGGTTTGTTCAATGGATTTAGTGACCTGAAAGAGGTAAAAAATGATACTGCGAAGTGCCATGCTATACTCACTGCCTGGTACCTGCAAACTCAATGGCGTAAATCCTTTTGAGTGGTTAAAGGATGTACTATCGCGCATCGGCAAACAGCCCATCAACAAAGTACAGGAACTACTTCCACACAACCGGCAGCAAGCACAATAATACTTTTTTGCAATAATTAAATTGGGAGTTCACCGTAAGGATACTCTGCCACGTCCTCAAAACCTATATGCACTTGGTCGTTGGGTTATGATGATGCCCACATTTCAATTTTTTCCTAGTTGAATTTGGCAAAGTCAGAGAAAAAGCTGGGACAGGGACTACCCAGGACCAGGCTCCACGTACCGGAAAGAGCAGCTGCCAAGGGCACCAAAGAGGGCGAAGAAAAGTATTCCCTTATAATTAAGACCGAACTCCTGGAAAAGATGAAAAATATCACCTATTGGGAACGTCTTACAATAAAAGATACATTTGAAGAGGCTGCCATTTACCGGGTTAAGAAGTATGAGAAGAAATCAGGACCATTGAAGTCAGTCCCCAATAAGGGATAAAATGCCCCTTCTTTTTCTTTGTTTCAATAAAGAGTATCCAGTTTTATCACTATTTGTTTGGCCCCTGGAATTCGATGGATAACTGCCCTGGTTATTGGCATTTATGCAGTAAATAGAAGTAACAGTGCCGGGTGGAGGTGGTGGCGGCGGAGGAGGCACAGTAGGTGATTCTTGGGCATTTGCGAATGATGCAAAGAACAAACTCATAAGTAATACAGGTAAATATTTTATTTTTTTCATATTGCTAGCTATTCTTCAAAAGGTACAGCTTTATTCTCAGGTTATAGGAATTTGAATATATTGCTACACTTAATAGTTAAGAATAAACCTGGAAATCATTAAATTCTTATCCGCCACATGCCGAATAGGATAATATACGCCATCATCTCAATGATATTTGCGGGAATGACTTAGCCATTTATCTGAATAGTTTGATGCAATCCACAACATTAATGCAGTGTATAATGTCCCAAATATTATATTAAGCAAACGGCTTAATTTAGGTATTAATAGTATTGACAAAAAAATCATCATTGTAGGTATTATTATCAATACAAAGGCGCAGAAAATAACTTCATTGGTGTATTTAGTAAACTGTCACCACTAATTATACGCTCAAGTTTTTTTGGAACATATAATTCAAAATAATCTTCATATATGTAACAGAACATTACCGATGTCCATAATGCTGCCAGTTTAATTTTTACATTTACTTTGAAATCTTCCAACTTATAAGTACGGTTCATTTGATAATTTAAGACTTGACTAACGTATGACTAACGATCCTTATTAAAAACATCTAGCCATTCTGCATCGATCTGACCCCTTTCAACCATACATTTGAAAATCCTTTTCGATTTCTGAAAATATTCTTCGTTCATGCTTTGTGGTTTACTTCCGGTATTCAACAAAAATAGCAGTTCGCGTATATAGTCTTTGTATTCTTTAATAAAGTTTTCTCGGTTAGCGTTTTCCGGTTTACTTGAAACCTTTCTATTATCAAGGGACTGATAGTTTTTCTTGCAAACTTCCAATAGATCAACGAACGCCATTTGACAAGCCGACTCAATAAATTGGTCAATATTGTATTCTAAAAATTCGTTCATTATGCTAATATAAAAACCCGGACTCAACTCCGGGTTTTACTCAAAGTCTCCCTTCAACTTAATATCACTGCTCATCAGAAAGTAATTTAAAATCAGAAAACCATTGGGTCAAAGTTTGCGAGAACGGATCAAGAAAATTAGGTTCGGTGGGTTGATATGGTGATCCGTACATACCGGTTTCTATGATTTCAAAACCATTGTCAACAAAATCCGGACAATTAATTTCAAACACTTTTTTACCGTTTTGTAACCTCAAAAGCTGTGAAAAGGCTGTGTAAAGTCTATCGTCAACAACGTATCTGAAGGCGTTTACCATATAATTATTTATTAATAGGTTAAAATTAAACGACTTCAGATAGGAAGGTGGAAATTTATGTAAAACTACACCTATAGTACAGGGGTACCATTACACGTTTAAATAAAAAAGTTATAGAATTCACACGTTAAGACCCTTAAACTTAACTCCAATACGAAGTGTGCCAACGAAAACCGGACCAGGGCGGTCCATTGCTCATATGTATTGTTAGGCGATAGTCAGGCACGAATACCAATTTATTTAGCAAACATAAACCAGATTCGATCTTAATTATGATTTGACTTACTTTAATTCACCGCGGGTGCATTTAGATTCATATGTATAATTGTCTGGTCTGGATGGGAATAAGTTTTCCCATCAATTACCTTGTTGGGCGTCGAAGAGAAGCTTATCTCACTTGCATTAAAATTTTATTGTTTTCAGAAATTTGCTACGATGAAAACTTGTCCTCTGTTTTTGCTTCGCTGGAAGCCCGCAACATGATTCATTTTGTCCTTCTCCCCTTTTCTTTCTTATCGTAAATGCGCAAATGTCGGAGGTGGCCACGAAGGTGAATAGACTGACAATGAAGGAGATAGCGTTTTTTTTGTTTTCGAAGCCCTTTATTCTCATTAAATAATAACCGTTTGGTTGTTCAAGTGCCCGCAGAAGGACGAAACTTTTGATGGGTTTGTCAATAATGCTGGCACGAAATTTCTTATAGTTATCTTAGATCTTTTTTTTATGAAATGTATCTTAGTTAACATCCTCCTGATCTGTTTTGCCGGGTCATCCTCAGCAGCCATCGTTATACCTTCGGATAACAAGCTAGTCCACAGTCAACTATCAGCCGTCAACAATAAACTTACATCCGACCTTAACCGTGCTGCCTTTTACAAAGCCATTCAATCAGACAACAAAATCTTGGTCGATGCACAGATTTCAGAATTAAATTCAATACCTGCAAACATAAAAGATGCGTTTTTAGGCGCCATGACTATGAGAAGGGCGGGTATTGGAGGTAATCCCGTTTCCAAGCTTAAGCTTTTTAAAAAGGGGCATAAATTACTGGAAGCAGCTATTAAACAAGATCCGAACAATACTGAATACCGCTTCCTTCGCCTGATGATCCAGGAAAATGCGCCCGGAATACTCGGTTATAAGATCGACGAAGAAAAGGATAGCGAATACATCCGTAAATCATACAAATCTCTACCTGAAGATCTTCAAAGAACTATTGCCGATTATAATAAAACATCGAAGATTTTAAAACTCCAGGTCTCATAAATCCTGGTCAAATAGCATGAGTAACCCATAGTCTTTTTCAAATTTTACATTTTAGAAAGAACGGTATTTTGCATGCATTCTTCCCATACTATAATCCTGAACAAAAAGCATTACAACCAATAAAACTAACTATTAATATTCTCAAATTTTTTCACAATAAACTTATAGTTTGAACTGAACATCAGTCTGGGTGATCTCCCATACCGTTTTTCCGGAAGGGTCTACTTCCCAGGTATAGCCGCTTCCTTCACCGGAGATCAAGATATGGCAATACTATTTAAATCCGTGAATTCGGGTGCACATTGGCCTTGAAATGATAATAGACTTTCCAATGGCAGACTCAATTGTATCAAATATTTCAGGCCTATGCCCCTCATTAATATTTGACTCGCCTTCAAGTGGATTAGTTGGAAATTCCGGATAGTTCGACCACTAAATTCCGGATAGTTGCAGCGGCCTTATGATTTTGTCAGCTTCTTTTTTTATAATTCAATATGGCCCAGCTATTAAATACCACTGCGAAACACAGCAATGCCCAAATCTGTGTTTTAATATCGGCCAGTACGCTGCCTTTCAGCATAACCATCCGCATCACCTGGATAAAATAAGATACAGGATTGAGTTTGGTAATAACCTGGGCCCAGCCGGGCATGCTCTCAATGGGCGTATACAAACCACTCAGTAAATTAAATATCATGGTGACAAAAAATGAAACCAGCATGGACTGCTGCTGGGTTTGCGCGTAAGTGGATAACAATAGACCAAGTCCCAGGATAGCTACCAGGTAGATAGAGGCAAATGTATATATGGTGAAGTAACTTCCCAGCGGGACAATACCGTATATGAACCTGGCTATCAGAAGTCCGATCGTGAGTACGGTAATCGCAAGCATCCAGAAGGGGATCAGCTTACCTAAAATAAACTGTGTTTTTTTTATTGGGCTTACATTGATTTGTTCAATGGTTCCCATTTCTTTTTCCCGGACAATATTATTGGCCGCAAAAGAGGAACCGATCATGGTAATGAGCATCACCAGAATGCCCGGCACCATAAAAACCCTGTAATTCATATTGGGATTATACCAGTCGGATGAAGTGACTTCAATTATTGGCTGTGCGTCGAACCGGGGATACTGGATCCATTCCATCCGCACATCCTGGTTGTAAGCGGTTATGATGCCCTGGATATAGGCTGATCCAAGGCCGGCCTTCACCCCGTTGATGGCATTTACCGCTATGAAAAGCTTTGCTTTGTCATCCTGAATCAGGTTGCGTTCAAATTGGGCCGGGATCTCCAGGATCAGGTCCGTTTTATCCAGTTCAATCGCATG
>DATCAO010000053.1:0-11654 GCA_036512575.1 Puia sp. | reverse complement strand
TTCAGGAAGCCATAAGCAAATGCACCATCGAACTGAAGCGTTACACTCTTGATTCCTGCTGATTCGCCGTCCTGGAAATCCAGTTCCAAGACCGACCAGCCCTGCTTTTCGCCGTACATACGATACATGCGCATGAGCATTTCAGCCCAATCCTGACTTTCTGTTCCGCCGGCACCGGAATTGATTTGCAATACGGCGGGCAATTCATCTTCCGGCTCATTTAAGGTGGATTTGAACTCGGCTTCATCAATCAGTTCCAATGCTTTTTCGTAAGCACTTCGGGTTTCTTCTTCGGTAGCTTCACCGGCTTTCCAGAATTCCATCAATACGGCAAAATCATCTATCGAAGTCTCTACAGACTGATAAAGTTTCAGCCAATACTCATTCACCTTAATGTTTTTAAGTATGGCTGTGGCCCGTTCGTTGTCTTCCCAGAAACCAGAACTGCCGGTTAACTGTCTTTCTTCATTGATTTTGATCTGTCGGTTCTCGACGTCAAAGAAACCTCCTCAGTCCACTCAGCCGGGACCTCATATCGAATAGCTTTTCCTGTGTCATAGGGACGCAAGTTAAAGATTCATTTACAAATGCGGTCGGGGTCCGCGAACTTCCCTTTGCCGTTTTAATATACCTTTCACCGGGTTCCAAACTCCCTTCATCAATAAATTGTCCATAGTATTCATTTTATATCAGAAAAATTTCAAACTTCATGCCTTTGGAAAAAGCCAGCTGACACCTATCAACTGTATATTTTATGATTATTGATTTGCGTTCTGATACGGTTACCCGGCCTACACAAGGCATGATGAATGCCATGATGGGTGCATCTGTCGGGGATGATGTATTCGGGGAAGATCCAACCGTGAATCTGTTGGAAAGCAGGATGGCCAGCCTTTTCGGTATGGAAGCTGCTCTTTTTTGTGCGAGCGGCACGATGTCGAACCAGGCAGCGATTGTGAGTCATACCCACCCTGGTGACGAAGTGATCTGTGAGCAGGAAGCGCATGTTTATATTTACGAAGGAGGCGGCATCGCCTTCAATGCAGGATGCCAGGTGCGGCCTCTTGCCGGGAATCGCGGCCGGATCCTTGCCCAACAGGTGATCCAAAGCATAAATCCCCACGATGTACATAAGGCCAGGACCTCACTGGTCTGTCTGGAAAATACGTCGAACCGGGGAGGTGGCAGCTGTTATGATCTGAATGAAATCATTAAAATCAGGGAGGCCTGCAATAGCGCAGAACTCATACTTCACCTGGATGGGGCCCGGCTCTTTAATGCACTTGTTGCAAAAAATGAAACACCCGAATCGTATGGCGTTTTGTTCGACAGCATTTCCGTTTGTTTTAATAAGGGGCTCGGATGCCCGGCAGGAAGTGTGCTCATGGGCCGAAGCCCATTTATACAAAAAGCGAGACGCGTGAGAAAGGTATTTGGAGGAGGTTTGCGTCAGGCAGGTTTCCTGGCAGCAACAGCTATTTACGCAATGGATCATCATATAGAACGCCTGGCCATCGATCACCTCCATGCCAAACGAATTGAAACCGCTCTGCAAAAACATCCTTCAGTTCAAATGGTCTTACCTGTCGAAACCAACCTGGTCATTTTTGAAATGCGGGAGCGCACAGACCTGCAACATTTTATTTCTCAATTGAAGGAAAAAGAGATTCTCCTGCTGCCCATTTCAGAAAACAGGCTCCGGATGGTCACTCATCTCGATATTACCTCTGAAATGGTGGACGCCGTTGTTGACGCTATACCTCAAATCCGTTAGTTCATTTACCATTTTCTGCGTGTTTCCGGTTTCTTGGAAAAGAGTTAAAATGTGAATATGTGTATATGTAGTGCCATTCAATAACGCGCTTCAAATCGTAATTTTGTCCGGAAATTAAAAGCCAGCCCTAAACATGTTTCCAAATATTTCACCGCCTGATACCCATGCCTGGAAGAAATTGCAGTCGGACCAGCAGATTATGAAGGGTATTCAAATGAAAAGCCTCTTTGCAGAGGACCGTGAAAGATTCAACAAGTACTCCATTATTTTCGGGGATATCCTGTTTGACTTTTCCAAAAACCTGGTTAACTCCGAAACCCTTTCTCATTTATTCGAACTGGCCCATGAATGTCAGCTGGAGGAAGCGATCCCTGCCATGTTTGCGGGCGAAAAAATAAACCGCACTGAAAACCGCGCTGTGCTGCACACTGCATTACGTAATTTTTCCGGGGAGGCCATATATGCAGACGGAAAAGATGTAATGCCTGAAGTGATGCAGGTTCTGGAACATATGAAATCCTTCAGCCAGAAAATACATTCCGGGGAATGGAAGGGATATTCCGGTAAACCCATACGAAACATTGTAAATATCGGAATCGGAGGCAGCGACCTGGGTCCGGTAATGGTAACCGAAGCATTAAAACATTATTGGATCGAAGGAATGAAGGCTTATTTTGTATCCAACGTAGACGCTACCCAGCTGGTCGAAGTCCTGAAAAAAATAAAGCCTGAAGAAACGCTGTTTCTCATTGCATCCAAAACCTTCACCACCCAGGAAACCATGACGAATGCATTCAGTGCGCGGGACTGGTTTCTGAAATCTGCAGGTGATGAAGTGCATATCGCCAAACATTTTGTGGCTTTGTCTACAAATGAAACCGAAGTTGTCAAGTTTGGCATCGATCGCTCCAATATGTTTGTTTTCTGGGATTGGGTGGGCGGAAGGTATTCTCTGTGGAGCGCCATCGGTCTTTCCATTGTGCTGATGATCGGTTACACGCATTTTGAAGAAATGCTGCAGGGTGCGCATGCATCGGACAAGCATTTCAAAAACATGCCTTTTGAAAAAAATATCCCGGTGATTATGGCCGTGCTGGGCATATGGTACCGGAATTTTTTTGGATCGCAAACGGAAGCCATTTTGGCCTATGACCAGTATATGCATCGTTTTGCGGCCTATTTTCAACAGGGCAATATGGAGAGTAATGGCAAATCCGTTGACCGGAACGGCATACCCGTGAATTATTCCACCGGCCCGGTGGTTTGGGGTGAGCCGGGAACAAACGGCCAGCATGCTTTTTATCAATTAATTCACCAGGGCACCGTGCTGATTCCATGCGATTTCATTGCACCGGCAATTAGCCATAATCCACTGGGTGACCACCATACGAAGTTGTTATCGAATTTTTTCGCACAGACTGAAGCGCTGATGAATGGGAAAACACCGGATGAACTGATCGCAGCAGGTGTAAAGCCGGAATTGATTCCATTTAAATTCTTCAGTGGGAACCGGCCTACAAATTCATTTTTAGTTAAAATGATCACGCCATATACCCTTGGCCAGATCATTGCATTATATGAGCATAAAATCTTTGTTCAGGGCGTTATTTGGAACATCTTTTCATTTGATCAATGGGGAGTGGAACTGGGAAAGGAACTGGCGGGAAAAATACTGCCTGAATTGAAAAACAACGAAGAAAGTACAGAACACGACGGGTCTACAAACGGACTGATTAACTGGTATAAAAAAATCTGTTTTTAACAGATGACCGTTGAAATAAAGCCTGGTTTGTGACGTTTTTTATAAAGCAATAATCTATACCCTCTGTCAATCTACACCTATGCAAATTTCGCAAAAAACAGCCGGCAGACCCCGTTTGTTGAGAACTCAGTACGTAGTTTTACTATTTTTAGCTATAACCGGCATAACCAGTATATACTTTTTTCAGGCTTTCGGGTCAGGGCATTTTTTTCGCAGGAATTCAGGTTCCGCAACGGTTACAGGCGGAGATACAACTTCCAATAAAGATTCTTTACGTATTCGCAGCGGATTTGCCCGGCTGGATACTGCAAAATACGATCAGCTTAACCTGGCCCTGAATAATGGTGATACTTCCGGTCGCTGGCCGGTGAAACTGGAATATCCGCTGGCGGGCGCCATTTTCCCATTCAACCGCGTCGTTGCCTTTTACGGTAACCTCTATTCGAAAAAGATGGGGGTTCTCGGGGAATATCCTACGGAAGAAATGTTTAAAAAATTAGAGGAAGAAGTCAAAAAATGGCAGGCAGCCGATTCCACAGTAACCGTTCAGCCTGCATTACACTATATAGCGGTCACGGCCCAGGGATATCCTGGTAAAGGTGATAAGTACAGGTTGCGCATGCCATCGAAACAAATTGATTCGGTGATCCGGATGGCTGCCAGGATCAATGCCCTGGTTTTTCTGGATGTACAGGTTGGCCTGAGTACCGTTCAGGAAGAAATTCCGCTGCTGGAGACCTATCTCAAAATGCCACAGGTTCACCTGGGCATCGACCCCGAATTCTCCATGAAGACAGGCAAAAAACCGGGATCCGTGATCGGAACGATGGATGCAGCCGATGTCAATTTCACTATTAAATACCTGGCAGATCTCGCAAAAGCCAATCAGCTTCCCCCAAAAATCCTGGTCGTTCACCGCTTTACCCATGCCATGGTTACCAACTATAAGAAAATAAAACCGCAGCCCGAGGTGCAGGTCGTTATGGACATGGATGGATGGGGGGCGCAATCCAGAAAGCTCAGTACCTATCATGATTACATTTACCGCGAACCTGTGCAGTTTACCGGTTTCAAATTATTTTACAAGAATGATTTCCGGGAAGCAAACAGCCGGATGATGACACCTGAAGAAGTACTGCGTTTAAAACCCAGACCGGTTTACATTCAGTACCAGTAAAGGAATCTTTATTTCTCGTGTATCGATTATCGATCTACGATACACGATCTACGATCTACGATACACGATCTACGAATAACGAAACCGTTTAAACATACTCAATGATGCAACTGCATTCTGATAACAAGGAAGGCACAAATGATAAGTAGCAGAACTATAACAATCGCCCAATAGATCCAGCTCATATCCCCGATCGACTTTCTTCCTGATTTCTTTTTTTTGTGTGACAACTGCTGATGCATCTGCAGGTTTAATTTTTTCAGGATGCCATCGAGATTACTGTTGTCATGAACCTGGTTAAGTCCTTCGGAAGCATCATTTAGAAATGCGTCGGGGAGTTGGTCACGGAAATGGTTCAACTCTTTTTCGGGTAAAAGAGCGCGCAGCTGCCTGTCCAGCGAAGCCGGTATTTTTTTCCCCGGGCCGTCAGGACCCATATCGTTTTTTTCTTCACTCATCTTCAGTCTTCCAATTTGTCTATTTTTTTTTCGAGTAACAGGCGTAAATTTCTTTTTCCGTTCTGGATGAAACTTTTTACCTGCAGCAAATTGAATCCCGTTTCAGCCGCTATCGACTGATAGGATTTCTTTTGAAAGTAAAACATCCGGACACAGGTTTTTTGTTCCGTCTTCAGGTGCTGTATGGCTTCTTCCAAATCCTTCAATATGCGTTCGTCTTTCAGGGGATCGGGTTTTTCAGACGCGATGGCCGGTTCTGCCATTTGATCTACCGGAATGGCCCTTCGCTGGTTTCGCAGTTGCATGAGGCAATGATTTTTTGCAATCATATACAACCAGGAACTGAAATAACTCACCTCATATTTATGCAATTCCGTAATGGCCTTCAGGAATATCTGCTGCACCGCATCTCGGGCTTCTTCCGGATTTTTCAGGTATTTCATGGACACACCATACAGCAACAGGGTATATCGTTCCAGCAGGGGTCCAAGCCATTGATTGTTATGATCTGCATAAAAATGCCTCAGTATCTCCTGATCTGTCAGGCCGTTATGCTGGGAAGGATTCACGAGGTCAATCAGCTTTCATTTAAGATGCGGAATCGGTCTGAATGCATAAACCTGTTTTATTTATTTCCGAATTCCAGTTTATAGAAAGCAATGGCATTCTCGATCACTTTTAATGCCATGGTCTTATCACCGAATTCTTCCACTTTAACCGCCTTATTCTCCAGTTTTTTGTATTCCTCAAAAAAATGACGAAGCTCATCAAAAAAATGTTTGGGCAATTCCTCGATGTTGTTGTAGTGATTCACGCCCGGATCTTTGGCTGCGACAGCAATGATTTTATCATCCCCGTCTCCGTTGTCAATCATCTGCATCACTCCGAGCACTTTGGCCTCCATCAGGCAGAGTGGCACGACTGGCAGGGAGGTAATAACCAGGATATCCAGGGGATCTTTGTCGTCTCCGTAAGTCTGCGGAATAAACCCATAGTTCACGGGATAATAAAAGGATGAATAGATCACCCGGTCCAGTTTGAGCAATCCGCTTTCCTTATCAATTTCATATTTGGCCCGGGCGCCCTGCGGTATCTCGATGATGGCATTGACAATACGCGGAGCCTGGCTTCCGTAGGGAACTCCATGCCATGGATGAGAAACATTCATCTTATTCATACTTGAGGTTATAGTTGCAAACCTACTCATTCGGATCCTACCGGCAAAAAAGACGGTCTATCGTTTCTGATTGAGTATTTCTTTGAGATCCACCAGCCACTCGCCATTCACGCGCACGATATGTACCGTGGTGGTGTCTTTCCGAAAACTGTTTGAATATGAATAGGAAGTAACGGAGTCATTGATTTCATGGATGTTGATGGGCAGTATACTGGCTTCCCGGTACTGTTGCCTGGTATTCCCATCAAGTTTTTCAAAGTCCTGTTGCCATTTACTGATGAGCATAAGGTTCACTGAATCACCCAGCAGATAAAACCTGGCTTTTTCATAATCACCGTCCAGGGAGGCCCGTATAAACTGGCGGCCCGCGTCCTGAGCGTCTTCGGCTTTGTTAAATGTTTTCCCGGCATGACAGGAAATCAGGACGACCAGCAACAAAAATGCGGACAGGGTTTTCAATGATTGTGGTATTGGTTTAGAAAAATGGGGAACCTCAGGAGGTTCCGCCATTTTCGATCAGTTTATCCTTTTCATAAGCCTTGATAATGGCCTTGACCAGCCGATGCCGGACCACGTCTTCTTCATCCAGTTCGATATGGGAGATCCCATCGATGCCCTTAAGTATATACAGCGCTTTGGCCAGACCACTTTTTTGGTTTTTGGGAAGGTCGATCTGCGTCAGATCTCCTGTAATGATCGCTTTGGCATTCGCTCCTATACGGGTGAGAAACATCTTCAGCTGCAGGTCTGTTGCGTTCTGTGCTTCATCCAGAATGATAAATGCATGATCCAGCGTACGGCCGCGCATATAGGCCAACGGCGCAATTTCGATGGTTCTCGTCGTCATATAATAGCCCAGTTTGTCTGCCGGTATCATATCATCCAGTGCATCATACAGTGGCCGCAGGTAGGGATCGATTTTTTCTTTCAGGTCTCCGGGAAGAAATCCGAGGTTTTCGCCAGCTTCCACTGCAGGACGTGTCAGGATGATTTTTTTGACCATCTTGTTTTTCAATGCCCGTACAGCCATGGCCACTGCTGTGTACGTTTTTCCGGTACCCGCAGGCCCAATGGCAAAGACAATATCATTCTTTTCCGAGGCTGTCACCAGCCTTTTCTGATTCACGGTCCGGGCGCGAACGGTTTTCCCATTCGGGCCGAATACCAGGATATCATTGGGATTCCGGTCTACAAAATGATCCACCGTTTCGGCATCGTCGCCGCCAAGGATCTGGTTGAAATAGTTTTCTGTGAGGCTGCCATTGCGTTCGAGGTACTGAAGGAGGAGGTCGATTTTTTCTTTGGCTGTTTCTACCTGTTCAGGTGCTCCGCTTAGTTTGATTTGTGTGCCGCGTGAAAGGATTTTGAGTAAGGGAAATTTTTTCTTGAGAATATCTAACTTGCCGTTGTTAACTCCAAAAAACTCAATCGGGTTAACAGTTTCCAGGTTGATGATGGTTTCAGTCAATTCAGAGAATTTTAAGTTTTCAAATGAGGTTTTTACTAATTATCTAACGCATGTTACCAAATTTAATTCTTTAAACGCAAATTTTCTGTCACTTACTTATTAACAGATTGTGCATTCAGCTTCAGCATCTCTCCATAGGTCAGATTTTTTTCCATTGCAATAATTGTCATGCTGATTCTTTTCGCCTTAGTCTGAATGGTTTTTGCGGACTCGATCCACTTGCTATAATACATCTGATGGGATTGGGGTAATGCCCTGAATTTTTTATCCGCTTTTGGAGAATCCGAAAGGCATTCCAGGAGTTCTGCTGAAACTTGTAACGGCGTATGATCCTCTTCAATCTTCAGCCTGAGCATCGCGCCTTTATTTTTATGGATGGCTTTTCGCAGACTGGCATTAAGAGGCATCATAAACACGCCTTTGCCAATGGGAAGAAGTGCCTGCTGGGTGATGGAATGAGCATCCAGTTTTCCCTTTACCCGAAATGATTTTTTAAAGCCGGGTTTTAACCGGGCGGATATATCGGGCGGAATGATAATATAGGACCATCCCGTTTTTTCTCCCATTTCTCCGGCCTGCTCTATAACGGCGGTAAATTGTACCATGCCCTATTAAAAATTGCCAGGATAAATATAAGAGAAAGTATACAATCAGGAAACACGAAGCTCTTCTTCTATGGCTTCGTTGAAGCGGGAACTGCTGTTTTTAACCCAGTCGGGGATGGGCTGTTCTGTGGAAATCAGCCATTCATTTCCTTCTTTTCGCATTTTAAACATGATCCGGTTTCCGCGGTCGTCGCTGACGTCTACCGTGAAAAGTTCTTCATGAAGCCCGTTCACTTTTCTAAAGTTAAATTCCCTCAGACGGCCTTCTGCTTTGATCAGTTTGGAAAACTGAATGTTCCGGTTGAATAGAATAATCATGGTGAAAGATTCAACAAGTGTAATCAATTTTCGTGCTATATTTTGATAACGAACTATTAATATCGGGAAGATTTATCCACAGGAACCTATTTTTGCTGAATGGCCGAACCGTTTTTTATATCAATCTGTATCCCAGCCTTCCGGCGAACAACATACTTAAAGCGCCTGCTCGATTCCATCAGTATTCAAACATACCGCCATTTTGAAGTGGTGATCACAGACGACAGCCCGGAAGTGGATGTGCAGGAACTGGCTGAACAGCACCCCCTTAGCCCACAAATCAGGTATTTTAAAAATCAAGGCCGTTTAGGAACACCTGAAAACTGGAATGAGGGCATACGCCGGGCAAAATCTAACTGGATAAAAATCATGCACGACGACGACTGGTTTAGCGGACCGGATAGCCTGTTGCATTTTGCAGACGCCATCCGGAAAGGCGAAAACAGGTTCTATTTTTCAGCCTATTCCAATGCTCATCCTGGTGGACGGGTCAGACCCGTAGTTATTTCGGAGTTTCATCTGCATGCATTGCAACGGAACCCCGTCAAACTCCTGGCAGCTAACCGCGTGGGTCCACCCAGTGTAGTCATATTTAAGAAAGATATGTCGATCCTGTTTGATCACCGAATGCAATGGCTGGTGGATATTGATTTTTATATCCGCTACCTGGCCATCCATCCCTCTGCCGGTTATATTGCCATGAACCTGGTACAAATTGGAATCAGTGAATCGCAGGTTACCCGATCCAGTTTTGGCAATCGCCAGATTGAAATACCTGAAAGATTTCTCCTGGCCGAAAAACTGGATCCCGGAAACATGAAAGATCTGACAGTATACGATTCCTGGTGGCGTTTTATCAGGAATTTACAGATCCGCGATGAAAAAGAAATTTCGGAGCATGGATACCTTGGTGCAATTCCGGAAACGATCCGGTCCATGATCCGTGTTCAAAAAAAAATCCCGTCTTTTATTCTTAATGCCGGATTTTTTTCCAAGCTGCTGATGAGCACGCATTATCTGAAGTCCAAGCTGTCAAAATAAAGACCAACGCCTGGCCGAATTCAAAAAAAGCTCACGGTAACCTTTAATAAAGGATGACCGGCTGAAATGGTTCCGGGCATATTGGTAGGCATGATGGCTTAAACGCCTGCACAGCGCTTTGTCGCTAATCAAAAGTTTTAGTTTTTCTATGGTTTCCTCTACCAATATGATCTCATTGTGAATTTCATGGATTAACAAACTATTATTACCATCCTGTAAATGCATGAGGTTACCGGGTAGGGCGGTCACCAGTGGTATGCATCCGTTGGCCATGGACTCTTTAATGAACATCGGGAAGCCCTCATACAGCGAGGTCAGGACAGCGATATCGGATGAAGACAATAATTTTGTCATTTTCACCGGATCGGTGATTTCTCCATGAATCACAGAATGCAATTTTACCTTCTCCGTTAATTCAGGGATCAGGGTTCCGGCGAAATGAAATCGCAGGGGCATCGACGCATCGATACAATACTCAGCGATTCGATTCAGGAGCCAGATTCTTTTTTGGGGACCGCCACGTCCTGCACAAACCATGTTCATCGGTGCGTCAAAGTTCCTGATGGCTTCCTCCGGAATATCCACACCGGGTTCAATAAATAAGAGTCTTTCCAGGTAAACCGGGTCAACCCCATACTCTCCATATTGCTTCACAATATTCTCCCGGGTAAAATAATCATAGACAATCCGGTGCGTCAGCAGTCGAAAATTCTTCAGTCCGAAAAATTCCATACCCTTTTTACCAAAAGTAAAATTGTGTAACAGCTCCGTTCGAACCAATTTCTCTTTGAGAAATGGCAGCATATCATAAAAAAAAGTGGAGTTGGCCCCGAAGATCTGTGCCGAATCGTGCCGGTTGATATAAAAACAGAAGTAGTGAACAGAAAATAAACGCAGTAATAAATGATCACAACAAAAATGTATATCCCGGCTCTTCGTTTTGGGCACGGAAAAAAACTCATCGCGAAAAGCATGGTTAGGGGAGAAGCGGGTAAAAAAAACCTGTTTGTTCAGTTCCGGAATGGTCTTCAGGATATCGATATGTATTCGCTGGGCTCCACCCATCGCGTACCGGTCAAAAAAAAAGAAAAGCCCCGAATCCGATTTCTTCCTTAAAAGGGCGAAGGGATACAGGAAGAGGAGAGAAGGTAAATAAGTGATCCGGAGAAGTATCCTAAAGAGTTTTATTTTCGTGATATTGTGCATGGTCATAAATGGGTTCTCATTCCGGGTGCCCGCAAATATATCCACAACAAATGATTGAACAGTTCCCTATGCCCGATCTATTTCACTATGGTTCAGCTACTTTAACACCCGGTATCGCCGTGGCCCTGGCAGAAGGCAGGATGAAGGGAAAAATTCCTGAAATTTCCATGGCCCGTATTCTCAAAAGCAGGGACCATGTTCGTGAAATCGTTGCTCAGGATAAAACGGTCTATGGTATTAATACCGGTTTCGGGGTTTTAGCGAACACACATATATCTGCGGAGGATACGCAAATTCTTCAGCATAAAATCTTGCAAAGCCATAGTGTGGGGGTGGGTAAACCCATCAGCCCTTTTCTTTCCAAACTCATGATGATTACCAAAGTGCATTCGCTGGCCCAGGGGTATTCCGGCATTCAGCCCGAAACACTTGATCGCATTTGCTGGTTTATCGACCGGAATATATGTCCCGTTGTTCCGGAAAAAGGATCTGTTGGAGCTTCCGGCGACCTGGCTCCATTGGCACATCTCTTTCTACCCCTGGTGGGTTTGGGCGAAGTGTGGGATCAGGGTAAGATCAGGTCCAGTATATCCGTGCTGGAAGAAAACGGACTCAAACCCCTGAAACTGGGTCCGAAGGAAGGCCTTGCATTGATCAACGGCACGCAG
>DATCAO010000052.1:0-3284 GCA_036512575.1 Puia sp. | reverse complement strand
GCCATTTACCAATAGGGGAGTTATTCTGCTCACCGTTATCGTTTTTATTTCCCAGGTTGCCGCCAATTTGATACTGGTACCCGTCGGCGGATTGATGGCAAATCGTATTGAGCGGTCCAGGCAGGGCAGGGCCGGAGGATGGTACCAGGCAGGTAATCTGGGGGGTGTGGGCCTCGGTGGCGGTGTCGGCCTCTGGCTGGCATCCCATTTTAATGTATTGACAGCGGGTCTGGTATTGTGCGCTATTTCTGTATTGAGTGCATTTTCTGTACTGATGATCAAAGACATCCAGCGCGACAAGGACAAACGAATTACCGTTGCCCTCGCCGATATGGGGAAGGGAATCATTTCCATGATAAGAATACCCGTCGTTTTATTTGTCATTCTCATGTTGTGCATGCCCATCGGAACCGGAGCTGCTAACAATTTATGGTCTGCCATTGCTACAGATTGGAAAACAAACGCCGATACAGTTGCCTTAGTCACTGGCATCCTGGGTGGATTGGTGAGCGCGCTGGGCTGTGTTGCCGGTGGATTTATTGCGGACCGCTGGGGGAATTGGGTTGCTTACCTCGGCGCTGGCCTGTTTTGCGCAGTTGTAACGCTGATCATGTCTGTTTTTCCGTTACAACCTTATGTTTATATTTCAGGCGTGCTGGCCTATTCTTTCGGGCTTGGTTTGGTCAATGCTGCTTTTTCTTCAGTTATTCTCTATGCCATTGGCAAAAAAAATGCATCGACGAAATATGCGTTACTCTCATCCCTTGGCAATCTGCCCGTGGTGTATATGACTACTTTCGACGGCTGGGCACATGATAAATACAACAGCAAATATATGCTGGTAGCCGAAGCCCTGGTCTGCTTACTCTTTGTGATCATTTGTGTTTTCGTCATCAATCAGCTGAAGAAACGAAAACTTCTGTTGGTTACGGTAGATTAGTTAGTGTTTCTCCCCTGGTTCATAAAAGAATATTTTAAAAAAATGCTTACTTTCCATACATGGAAATGGGAATCAAATCGATAATTACCCGAAAACATTTCATCGCAAGTATTCCGTTCCTTGCCCTATTGCCAGTAATCAAAACGACCATGCCCATAGCGGATTTTTATAAACTTTCTTTTTCCACGCTCGGTTGCCCGGACTGGGGATTTGACAAAATCATCGATTTTGCAAAAGACAATAATTATAAAGGGATTGAGGTAAGGGGAATCTTGCATGAAATGGACCTGACCAAAGTGCCGGAGTTTTCAAATCCGGAAGCCATTGCTGTCACTATGAAAAAAATGAAAGACAGGAGGCTTGTAATTGTAGACCTGGGTTCCTCCTGTGCGCTTCATTTTGCGAAAGGGGAGGAAAGAAATAAAAACCTGGATGAGGGAAAGCGATTCATCAACCTGGCCAGCCAATTGAATTGCCCTTACATTCGCGTTTTTCCCAATCAATTGCCCAAAGACAGAGACAGGCAGGAATCATTGAACCTGATAATTGATGGCCTTCAGGAATTGGGGAAATATGCGAACGGAACCGGTGTAACTGTTTTACTGGAGTCGCACGGGGAATTGATTTATAAAAAAGATTTGCTGGCTGTAATGGAAGGCGCGGGTCTTCCGAATGTGGGTCTGGTGTGGGATGTATGTAATATGTGGATCGCAACAAAAGAACCTCCTGACGAAGTGTATGCAGCACTAAAACCGTACATCCGGCATACGCACATCAAGGATTTAAAAATCGTCAACGGCAAGGAAGAATATGTTTTACTGGGTACAGGCATCGTGCCCATATTTCAGGCAATCGACCTGTTATATAAAAACCAGTACCCCGGATATTACAGTTTCGAGTGGGAGAAATTATGGCATCCGGAAATTCTGGATCCCCAGATTGCACTGGCTGACTACCCCGTCGCGATGAGAAAACATTTTGACAAGTTTTAAAAATGCCTAATATTTCTTCAGCTATCCCTCAAAACGGCTTTCACTTTTTTCCTTCTTCCCAGTAATTCTTCATCAAATCTGAAACCCACTTGGGCTGACGGATTTCAGTTTCCGGCCTGAATTCTTTATAAACCGGTTTGATATCCAGTACCGGGGTGCCATCAATCGCGTCGAGATATTTCACGCCGATGGATCTCCCGCGATGCCAGATGAGTTCTACGGTGCACAGGCCGATATGATTTGGCCTGTCTTTGTTTCTCTGTGAGAAAATACCCATTTCCGGAAAATCCGGATTTCCCCTGGGTCTTCGGGAAAAAAGAATGTTTTCTTCTTCGGCCTTGTTGAAGTAATAAATGATTTCCAGTTGGGAAAAAGAAGTGATTCCGGTGAAAGCTTCTTCCGGAATCTGTTCTTCAAGTTCTATTTCAGAAATAATAGTTCCCCAAAAATCATCGACAGTTTTTTCGCGATTATTCCTTACGCGGGCGATGGGTTGTAATTTGATATCCATGATTCAAATTAAACGATCATTCCCATATTCCATTTATACTTTCTCTCATTTCCACCCGCCTTCGTTTCACTTCGGCGGAAAAAACAATTCCACATTCACCACATAAATCTGGCCTGAAATATGATCTGTAAATCCTGGACAAAAAAAAGCCCCGTCTTTTCAGACGAGGCTTCAATAAATATGGCAGTTACCTACTCTCCCGCATTGTGGTGCAGTACCATCGGCCATAAGGGGCTTAACTTCTCTGTTCGGAATGGGAAGAGGTGAACACCCTTGGAAAAACCACCATAAAAAGCTGAAGGCTTAAGGCTTAAAGCCTAAGGCCCTGGCAAAAGCTTCAGGCCTCACGCCTCAAGCTTCACGCCTGATAAATTGCATATTGGGAGTTGTAATAGGAATATCATTGTTGATTTTTATTTCGTGTCGAAACAAAAAATAAAAAAAATTAAAGCATACGGGCAATTAGTACTACTCGGCTTTACTGTTACCAGTTTTATACCTGTAGCCTATCAACGTCATAGTCTTTGACGACCCTTAAAAGAAAACTCATCTCGTGGTAGGTTTCACGCTTAGATGCTTTCAGCGTTTATCCTGTCCGTACATAGCTACTCTGCACTGCACCTGGCGGCACAACAGATACACCAGCGGTACGTACGACCCGGTCCTCTCGTACTAAGGTCATGTCCACTCAATTTTCTTACGCCCATCACAGATAGGGACCGAACTGTCTTGCGACGTTCTGAACCCAGTTCACGTGCCACTTTAATCGGCGAACAGCCGAACCCTTGGGACCTTCTCCAGCCCCAGGATGTGACGAACCGACATCGAGGTGCCAAACCTC
>DATCAO010000051.1:0-2414 GCA_036512575.1 Puia sp. | reverse complement strand
CCTGTTTCTAAGAGAAAAAGTGGGAGATATGCCAACGGAAATGTTTTTTCATTTCTTCAAATCCTTTTCAGATGCTGCCCGCTGTAACCTGAATATTTCTTGTCATGGCGATAATGAACACCATAAAATTGAAGCCATATTTAAAGCTTTTGCCAAAGCCCTGCGCATGGCGGTAAAAAGAGACCCGCTCAGCAGTGATCTTCCGACCACCAAGGGAATTATTTAAATCGTAATTTGGAAATTTCAAAATGATCCCTCATATTTGCAATACATGATCAATCAGATTCAAAATAAAGCATGGTGGTGGCATACAAACTCCGTTCGGGGCGCGTAATGCGATCGCTATGTTGTTAACATATCAGGCCCCGGTAATATCCGGGGCTTTTTTTTTGATGTTGTGTACCGTACAAAATTCAGGGACTGCAAAATGAAAAAAATAAGGATTGAAACGAGCTCTAAGAAAATGTTATCGGACATTTATACGCCGGTGGGTATCTATCTGAGGGTACGTGACCGGTTCAGAGACACGGTATTGCTGGAAAGTACTGATTACCACGCCGCTGAAAATAGTTATTCTTTTATTTGTATTCATGCCATCGGCGGGGTTGAGATCACAGATGCTGAACAAATGGAATGCAAACTGCCCGGTCGGCCAACAGAAAAATTTCCTCTCCATTCAGCATATGTGCCGACCCTGCTCTGGAACTTCATGGAACATTTTGAAGTTGAATCGGCCACAGAGAAGCCTGTAAAAACTGCGCAGAGTCTTTTTGGATATACAACCTACGATGCTGTGCGGTTTTTCGACCGAATCCACCTGGGAGAAAAACCTGAACCACCGCTCATTCCCCTGATGAGATACCGTTTGTACCAGTATGTAATTGCGATTAACCATTTTAAAGATGAACTTTATATATGTGAAAACCACGTGGAGGGCATTAACAGCGAACTGCCACTGGTTGAATCACTCATACGTTCCAAAGACGTACCTGTGTTTCCATTCCAGGTTAAAGGTGAGGAAACCAGCAATATGAAAGACGCGGATTATAAGGAGATGGTTGAAAAAGGAATAAAAAGTTGTCTGCGCGGGGACGTCTTCCAGATTGTGCTGAGCCGTCGTTTCAAACAAGGTTTTGAAGGCGATGAATTCAATGTCTACCGCTCACTTCGGAATGTAAATCCGAGTCCTTATTTGTTTTATTTTGACTACGGAGATTACCGTCTTATGGGCTCATCCCCTGAATCACAGGTTTTAATTAAAGACGGAAAAGCCATTATGCACCCGATAGCAGGAACCTGCAAAAGAACAGGTGATGATGAAACGGATAAAGAAAATGCTGATGCCCTGCTTAAAGATGCCAAGGAAAATGCAGAACACGTGATGTTGGTGGACCTGGCCAGGAACGACCTGAGCAGAAAATGCTCAGAGGTTTCAGTCGTGCATTTCCGCGAGGTTCAATATTATTCTCATGTGATCCACCTGGTGAGTGAGGTGAAGGGTAAACTGAAAAAAGGCAGTAATCCCTTTGAGTTGCTCGCAGTTACATTTCCCGCTGGCACGCTGAGTGGTGCCCCAAAGATCCGGGCCATGGAACTGATAAATTCATATGAGCCCACTCCGAGGAGTTATTATGGGGGTTGTATCGGTTTTGTCGGTTTCGACGGAAATTGCACACAGGCTATTATGATTCGCAGTTTGCTCAGTCGCCGTAATACGCTTACTTACCAGGCAGGTGCGGGTATCGTGGCTGCCAGTAAACCACAATCCGAACTTGAAGAAGTTAATCACAAACTCGGTGCGTTGAAAAGGGCCATTACCATGGCAGAAACTATTTAAAACTGATTATGAAGATTCTTGTTTTTGATAACTATGATTCATTTACCTATAACCTTGTTCACCTGGTGGAGAAAATCGTTGGGGATACAGTGGATGTTTTCCGGAACGACCAGATTCCGATGGACAAAGTGCAGGCCTATGATAAAATTATTTTGTCTCCCGGGCCGGGTCTTCCGGCTGAAGCCGGTCTGCTCCTGCCTTTGATAAAGCAATACGGAATTTCGAAATCCATTCTTGGCGTCTGTCTTGGTCACCAGGCCATTGGGGAAGCCTTTGGCGGGAAGCTGACAAATCTTTCGAAAGTATATCATGGTGTTGCTACACCAATTCAAATTGTACCCCAAAGTCCGCTTAATACCAGGCTCAATGCAGATCTTTTCAACGGATTGACAGATGGTTTTCTGGCGGGCAGGTATCATAGCTGGGTGATTGATCCTGAAAGTTTCCCAAAAGTGCTTGAGGTTACAGCCAGGGATGCAAATGGTCATATTATGGCGCTGCGTCACAGAACCCTTGATATACTCGGCGTGCAATTTCATCCCGAAAGCGTGCTGACACCGGACGGGGAGCAGATTAT
>DATCAO010000050.1:0-2664 GCA_036512575.1 Puia sp. | reverse complement strand
TTCCTTTCCATTGGTCCGTGCGGAAAGGAAGGGCTGGAAATCCTTCAAGATTATACAGGTTGGCGTCTCCTGCATCGTCAGCCCAGGCATAATGAACAGCCTGGGGATTGGATACTTCTTCGGCCCAAACCCTTATTTTATTATTCTGGATATAAGCTTTTGCATAATAAAAATGCCTGTCCGGACCTGCGACTTCAAAGCCCCGGACATACCCATATTTATCTTTAACCATCAGTCCGCCACCTTTGTGGGTGAAATCCAGTACCATTTTATTTCCCTCGATAACCATCGATTCATATATGGGGCCACTATACTCCATGTTTAGACCATAGATATGATCCAAAGCTATGGCTGCGAGCCTGCGTCCGACATCCTGTTTATTTTTCGGATGAATATCATTGGACTGCCCTATGTCTATGGTTACGGCCATACCGGTTGCCGGCAGAACCAGGGTCTTCATCTGGGCTTCGCGAAGTTCTGCCCATGCACTTCCCGTTGTACTGTTGCCATTTTCTGAATTGAAACTGGCAAGCTGAACAAAATAAAAAGGGAAATTGCCTTCACCCCATTGCTGGCGCCAGTCAGCAATCATTAGTGGAAATGCTGTACGATATTGATAGGCACGGTCGGCATTGGCTTCCCCCTGATACCATAATACTCCCCGGATGCCGTAAGGAATCAACGGATGGATCATCGCATTGTACAATAAACAGGGAAAATCATTGGGGCCGACACCCAATCCACCATCTAAAATTTTTGCAATCCTGAAGTTCCATGGGTCCCCAAGTTTAATGATACCTGTTTCCGTTTTAAGTTGTATCGCAGATGAGTCTCCGTAAAATCCTCCCCCGCCACCGGTATCTTCCACGCGAATGGCAATGATATTCTTTCCCGGCCTGAAAACACCAGCGGGAACGGGGTATATCCTGTTGGTATTATAACTTTTTGTAGATCCGACACGAATGCCGTTGACATAGGTGACATCATTATCGTCTATCATTCCCAGGGAAAGGGTAATGGGTTTCTCCGCATCACCCGCCTCCAGGATGACTTCTTTCCTGTACCACACTATTCCGTCGAGGTCGGCCAACCCCAAATTCTGGGACTCCCAGAGAACCGCCACGCTGATCTTCGGCCATGCCTGACTGTTATAATCCGGATTTTTCCACTGATCTTCGGGAACGGTGTCTGTTATATTTTTCCGGAGCGCAAGAATCTGCTGCTCAAGGTTTTTTCTCCTTTTGTCCACGGCAGCTTCAAAATCTTTCACCGGAACCTGGGCAATCATGGATTTGAATTCCGCACTGTTTTCAAAAGCACCCCGGCTGGTCCATGTTTCTGACATGGTACCTCCCCAACTTGAATTGATCAGCCCGACGGCTACATGCAAACGCCTGACCATCTCTCTGGCGAAGAAATATCCGACGGCCGTAAAATTTCCCGCAGTCTCGGGTGAACAGTTTTCCCATTGCGCCGGAAGTATATCTTCTTTTGCTGTGTTGCTCACTTCGTGAGCTATTTTAATATGCCTGATTCCGGGATAAAAGGCTGCCTGTATTTCTGCTTCTGCGTTAACCACGGAATTCAGTGCAAATTCCATATTGGATTGTCCTGAACAAATCCACACCTCGCCGACCATCACATCGTGCAAGACGATTTTATTATGCCCATTCACTATAAAATCAAACGGCCCTCCCGCCGGCTGGGGATCCAGTGTAATATGCCATTTGCCCCGTTGGTCGGTTATGGTTTCCTTATTCTGTCCGTTAAACTGAACAGTTACTTTCTCATTAGGCGAAGACCAGCCCCATACAGGTACGGGCTGGCTTCTCTGAAGCACCATATGGTCACCAAAAATTCCCGCCAGCTTTAATTGTGCACTGGCCCTGGAAATACAACAAATAGAAAAAATAAAAACGAATTTGATTTTCATGTCTGGGAAAATATAGTTGGCGTTTTAAAGGAGTTTTAAATCTGCAATGATCGCATCTATCCTTTTCTGTAGTAAGAGGTCTGCAGCATCAAAGGCAGAACGACTGCTCAGTTTTTCATGAACGCTGAAATAGAATTTTATTTTTGGTTCAGTTCCGGAAGGACGCGCAGAAATCTTACTTCCATCTTCGAGAATGAATTGGAGCACATTGCTTGTGGGCAGATCGATGGCCGATGTCTCACCTGTTTTGGTGTTTTTGCCCTGACTGATCTGGTAGTTCAGCAGTTGCAGGACAGGAGAACCATTGATAACCTGCGGCGGGTGATTACGGAAACCGGACATCATATCTGCAATCTGTTTTTGGCCGTCCATACCTTTTTTAGTGATGGAAATCAGTGATTCTTTATAAAATCCGAACTCGAGGTAGAGGTCAATCAGTTTTGAATAAAGGCTTTTGCCTTTATTTTTTTCATAGGCAGCCATTTCACACAGAATAGCTACAGCACTGACGGCGTCTTTATCACGCAGTTTGTCGCCAATCATCAATCCATAACTTTCCTCACCGCCAATCACATAATTCTCTGTTTTTTCCTTGGCTTTAATCAGTTCTGCAATCCATTTGAAGCCTGTCAGTACATTATAGCAGCGGATATTGGACCGGCGGGCAATTTCGTCAATCATATCTGTGGTCACGATGGTTTTAACCACCATATCATTGGATTGGGCGATGC
>DATCAO010000049.1:0-3659 GCA_036512575.1 Puia sp. | reverse complement strand
TCGCCTTTTTTCGGAAGGATATATTCTGAATTTGAATTTACGCAGGCCATTTACAATTACCTGATTCATCCACAGTGGGATGAATTTGGTTCCAAAACCCTTTATCTGAAAGTTCTACTGGCAGATTATGAGGAGAAATATGTCATTATCGAACTGATTGGCGAATGGAACGATGCTATCGAAAATGACATCATGAGTCTGAAACGCGAGGTGGCTGACAAATTCATGGCTGAAGGAATCTACCGGTTCATTATGATTGCCGAAAATGTATTGAATTTTCACAGTGGCGACAAGGATTATTATGAAGAATGGCTGGAAGACGTCGGAGATCATCAGGGATGGTTGGTCTGTATTAACATGCCTGAACAGACCCAATATGACTTTCGCCGGGCAAAGCTGGACCGGTATATTGACCTGATTGAACAGCCGGATTGGCGGATCTATAAACCATTTCATCTGTTCAAACTCGTTAATACAATCGAGGAGAAACGGCTGAATCCCTGAAGACCCTGCTTGAATGGTAGAAAAATAATTTGCCGGATCAGCCAAATCTGCTATTTTTGATTCCCGTTTATGTTAAAAGCAAAAGCATACCGTTATTTTGGATTTTATTTTTACTTCTATTTTAGAAGCAAACCGGGAATGCTTTTGTTAACCAACTAATCAATTTCAAAACTTAACAATAGAATCCCGGTCAAAAGCCGGGATTTTTTTTATATGCAACAAACCATTCAACGCGTAGCTATACAGGGGTATGAAGGAAGTTTCCACCAGGAAGCCGCAAGGATTTTCTTTGGGGAAAAAACCAATATACTGGCTTGTGCCCGTTTCCAGGATGTCGTTAAATCAGCGGGCGATCCATCGCTTTGCGACGCGGCAGTAATGGCCATTGAAAATTCCATTGCAGGAAGTATACTTCCAAACTATTCGTTATTGCGTAATAGCGAACTGGTCATCGGGGGCGAAATTTATCTGCAAATACGCCAGAATCTGCTTGTTAATCCGGGAATCACCCTGAAAGATATCAAGGAAGTCCATTCACATCCGATTGCAATCCTGCAGTGCCTGGATTTTTTAAATCAATATGATTGGAAACTGGTGGAAACCGAAGATACGGCCCTGAGTGCAAAACATATTCACCAGCGTAAGAGTAAACATATTGCGGGGATTGCCAGCAGCCTGGCCGCCGGTCTGTTCCAGTTGGATATGATCGCAACAGACATTCATACTATGAAAAATAATTATACCCGTTTTCTTATTTTGCTGCGAAAGGAGAATGCGGAGCAGGTAAAAGATGCCAACAAAGCCTCGGTAACTTTTCAAACAGACCATTCCCGCGGAAGCCTGGCCAGGGTATTAACCCTGATCGCGGATGCTGGCATTAACCTCAGCAAATTGCAGTCTTATCCGATACCGGGCAGTGACTGGAAATACAGTTTCCATGCAGATATGGAATTTGAAAATACCACCCAGTTTGAGGAAGTGATCGAGATCATGAGGCCGGCGATTTCTGATTTGAAAGTGTACGGCGTTTATAGAAAAGGGATAAACGCGTAAGGAACTTACAAACTCAAAGCTATATGCAGCGTCCTGCATCTTAAGTTTGAAATATGGATACAGCAAAAAGACTTGATGGAATTGGTGAATATTATTTCTCGAAAAAATTGCGGGAGATTGAGGAACTCAACCGCAAGGGGAAAAATATTATCAGTCTGGGTATCGGGAGTCCGGATCAGGCACCGCATCCTGATGTGATCCGTATATTGCATGAGGAAAGCAGTAAGTCGGATACTCATGCTTACCAGAGTTACAAAGGGTCGCTCGTATTGCGTAAAGCAATTGCGGCCTGGTATAAAGAATTTTATAATGTATCCGTGGATCCTGACCTGGAAATCCTTCCTCTGGCAGGGTCAAAGGAAGGCATCATGCACATTTGCATGACCTATGTAAATCAGGGGGACCTGGTACTAATCCCCAATCCGGGATATCCGACATATCAGAGTGCAGCCAGGCTCGCGGGTGCAGCACTTGGTGTTTATGAATTGAAAGAAGAAAAAAACTGGATGCCGGATTTCGAAGAGATCAAAAGATTAATCAGTACGAAACCCGATTCACAAAAATCGGTGCTGATGTTTGTGAACTATCCGCATATGCCTACTGGGCAACGTCCGGAAAAAAATCTTTTTAAAAATCTTGTGGCGTTTGCAAGGGAAAATCAGGTATTACTTGTGCACGACAACCCATACAGTTTTATTCTGAACGATGAACCGATGAGCATTCTCCAGGCAGAAGGCGTGAATGATGTCGTGATTGAGTTGAATTCACTGAGCAAATCGCATAATATGGCTGGATGGCGTGTCGGGATGCTGCTTGCCAAAGCCCATCATGTGGAAAATATACTGCGTTTCAAGAGTAATATGGATAGTGGTATGTTTTTACCAGTGCAACTGGCAGCAGCTAAAGCCCTTTCTCTTCCGGCCTCCTGGTATGAAAAAATCAATGACCTCTATCGAACCCGTAAAAAAGCTGTAGAAATATTACTCCAGGAATTGGGTTGCCTGTTTTCCAAAGAACAATCTGGTCTTTTTGTGTGGGCCCGCGTTCCTGAGGGAATTAAAGATGGATACGAACTGAGCGATCTTTTGTTGTACCAGGCGAACGTGTTTGTTACACCCGGCGGTATATTCGGCAGCGCAGGAGAAAATTATATCCGGTTAAGTTTATGTGCCCCGAAAGAAAAAATACATGAGTGCACAGAAAGAGTTCAAAGAGCAGGATTATTTAAATCAAAACACCATGTTTAATACTGTAACCATCGTTGGTGTTGGCCTGATCGGCGGATCATTCAGTCTTGCATTGAAAGATCATGGGCTTGTAAAAAAAGTGATTGGTGTGAGCAGGAGTGGAGCTACCGCACAGAAAGCCCTGGACCTGGGCATCGTGGATCAGGTATTACCCCTGGAAGAAGCCATTGCACAAAGTGATTTAATATATGTAGCCATACCGGTGGATGTAACACTTCCCGTAATGAAAACGATTCTCGATCGGGTAAACTCAGAACAAATCGTTGTGGATGCGGGATCTACCAAACAGGCACTTTGTACATTTCTGAGCGATCATCCCGGGCGCAGCCGTTTTATAGCTACCCATCCGATGTGGGGTACGGAATACAGTGGCCCGGAGTCTGCCGTGCACGATGCATTTCGCGGTCGGACATGTGTTATTTGTGAACAGGAAAAATCCGATCCCGCCGCACGCACAGTGATTGAAAATTTATACACCCGCCTGGGCATGTCCCTGGTATACATGGATGCAAAGAGTCATGATGTGCACGCCGCCTATGTAAGTCATATTTCGCATATAACCTCTTTTGCCCTCGCTAATACTGTTTTGGAAAAGGAGAAAGAGGAAGACGCCATATTTGAACTGGCAGGAGGTGGATTTGAGTCTACAGTGAGGCTGGCAAAAAGCAGCCCTGCCATGTGGGGTCCGATTTTTATGCAGAATCGGGAAAATGTGCTGGATGTACTCAATGAGCACATCACCCAGCTGCGTAAATTCAAGAGCTGCCTGGAAAAGGAAAACTATGATTATTTGCAGGAATTGATGGTGAATGCCAACAAAATCCGTAGGATATTGGAGTAATGATGGTCAAAACT
>DATCAO010000048.1:0-4793 GCA_036512575.1 Puia sp. | reverse complement strand
ATTTCTATTTTACTTCCCGTATTCTTTCCAGTTCTACCTGCATTAAAAGAAGCTGTCTGAGTTCGTCCAGATATTCCAGTTGTGTACTGTTTAAAGTCTCCCAGGCATCGTAGAGCGTAAATAATTCTTCCGTATTCTGCTCATATGCCAACAGAAGGGATTGGAAATTTCTTTTTAAAGCAGGAATGATTTTGTCCTCAAAAACCCTGATTTGTTTCTGTTTGGAAACCATTTCAGTTTGCAGACTGAACGACATACCGGTAGCCGAATTGATCATCATCTGTCTTTGCTGATTCAGCGCCTCCGTTTTCCAGTCCAGGCTGATCACATTCGCTTTTGAGGATTTTGAAGACCATTTGGCCATGGGAAGTTTTACAACGCCCATCAATGAATATTGCAGGGGCGACCCACCGAAGCCAAACATATTGTCGTACCGGATACCAAATTCCGGTTTCAGTTTTGACCTTTCAACATCCTTCTGCAAGCTGGTTAACTGAATATCTTTTTCAACGGCCCTGATATCACTTCGGTTATTGATCAGTGAAGAGCTGTCGAAAGAAAGGCTGCCATAGTTCTTGATTTCAAAAAGGGTATCTATGTCAAACCATATGGTTTTGTCGCGATTCATCAATGTATTCAGGATGATTCTTTTTTGAGCTATTTCATTTTCAAACTGCAGATGTGAATTTTCCAGGTTTCCAAGGGATGCTTTGGCCTTGTAATAAGCCCCGACCTTACCCAGGTTATTTTGATAGCGGAGTTCGGCGTTTTTAACCATGAAATCAAGGAGCTTTTGATTTTTGTCCAGGATATCCAATTTCTTTTTGATGATCACCCATTCAAAATAGTTTTGTTTGGCTGCTGCATTCAATTCATTCAGACTGGCATTCTTATTTTCTTTAACTACGGAAGATATGGCGAGCATATATTTTTCTTCTGTCTCCTGTTTTTTCCCATTGGGGAACATCTGTTCCACTGATACCATATACTGTCCCATGCCCGTAGAACCATTAGCCTGCCGCTTCCATAAATTGGGGTCGTAAGGTGTCATCCAGAATCCGGTACTCAGTTGCGGCGCTTCCCAGTTTCTGACTCCTGCGGCCGCGGCATCCTGGGATCGTATTTGCGCATCATACATTTTTAATTGCGGGTTATTGTAGGTTATACTGGAAAAGATGCTGTCCAGCGTCAGGGTCGTCTGACAATAAGCAGGGGGGTGAATAAAAACCAGCAGTATAAAAATTCCTTTTTTCATCGTATTAATGTTTTGTATCCTGGATATCTATTTTTCCGAATTTCCGGAGTTCGTATTCCTTTGTCATTAAAAATATCAATGGAGTCACGAGCAGGATATGCGTGGCGGAAGTCAATACACCACCTACCATCGGAAGCACGATGGGCTTCATCACGTCACTGCCAACCCCGCTGCTCCACAGAATCGGGATCAGGGCGAACAGGGATACAGATACCGTCATCAACTTCGGCCTTAGTCTTTTTGCAGCACCTGCAATTACCGACTCGCGTAAGTCTTTAGAACTTATCGTTTCGCGGGAATTTCCTTTTTTGGCTACCAGTTGCTGCATGGCATCATTTAAATAGATGACCATGACGATCCCGGTTTCAACAGCCAGTCCGAACAAGGCAATAAATCCGACGGCGACGGCTACTGAAAGATTTACGCCCCAGAAGTATACTATGAATGCTCCTCCAATCAATGCAAAGGGAATAGAAATGAGGCTAAAGAAAGCTTCCCTTGCCGAACGAAAAGCCATATACATGCAAATGAAAATGATCAGCAGAACGAACGGGAGAATCAATTTCAGTGTCTTTTCACTTCGGATCAGGTTTTCATATTGTCCGCTCCATTCCAGGAAATATCCTTTCGGTAATTTGGTCAGCATGTTGTCGAGTTTGAGTTGGGCCTCCTGCACCGTACCACCGAGGTCCCGGTCCCTGACATTGAATAGTACAGTTCCCCTGAGTAATGCATTTTCAGAATTGATCATGGGTGGCCCTTCTGAGATACTGATATCCGCAACAGCTTCCAATGGAACCGGGCCGAACTGTATCGTTTGAACCTGGAGTGACTTGATGGCCTGCAGATTGTTGCGGTAATCCTGTCCAAAGCGGGCGTTTACTGAAAATCGCTGCCGGCCTTCGATGGTGGTGGTTAGTTTGATTCCACCCAAAGCGCTTTCCACAATAGTGTTGACGTCATCTACCGTAAGTCCGTATCTGCCAATTTCATCTCTCTTGATTTTGATATCCAGGTATTTTCCACCGGTTATCGGTTCGACATATAAATCCTTTACTCCCGGAATACCCGTGAGGGCCGACCTGATTTGCTGTGCAAATGCATTGATGGAATCCAGGTTCTGACCATAGACCTTAACGCCGACATCTGTGCGTATTCCCGTAGTGAGCATATTAATCCTGTTGATGATGGGCTGCGTCCAGCCATTGGTCGTTCCGGGAATCTGTAATTTGGAATTCAATTCATTAATGATATCATTCTTTGTCAGTCCGGGCCGCCAGTCTGATTTGGGTTTTAAGAGGATGATGGTTTCAATCATGCTGATCGGAGAATTATCTGTAGCGGTATTCGCACGGCCAGCTTTTCCCAGCACATTGTTTACTTCCGGAACGGACTTAATGATTTTGTCCTGCACCTGAAGCAGACGTTTTACCTCTGCGTTTGAGACATCGGGCAAAGTAACGGGCATGAATAATATAGATCCCTCATCCAGCGCAGGCATGAACTCCCGTCCCAGACTGATCAGCAGGGGTATGCTGATCAAGAGGGCTATGATATTGATGCCAATGGTCGTTTTCCGCCATTTGATACAGGCCCTGATCACCGGTTCATAGATGCTTTCCAGAAACCTGTTCACCGGGTTTGCTGATTCTCTGCGGAACTTCCCCTTCATGAAAAAGGATATGAGTACCGGGGCAAGCGTGATGACCAGAAATGCATCTGCAATCAGGATAAAAGTTTTTGTGTACGCGAGGGGATGAAAAAGTTTCCCTTCCTGCCCGGTCAATAAGAAAACCGGCAGGAACGAGGTAATGATGATAATCGTTGAAAAAAATACACCCCGGGAAACCTGCTTGCAGGACCTCTCAATAATGGCCATTCTTTCCAACTCCGGAATCTTTTGATAGGATTTATCTTTTCTAAATGGATTCATGGTAAAGAATTTTTAACCGGTGGGTTATTTTGCCTTTCTGATAAATTCCGGTAAGCGTTTTCCGACATGATGATCCCGTTGTCAACGATCACGCCAATAGCCAGCGCAATACCGGTTAACGACATAATATTGGAAGAAAGCCCAAACGCATTCAGCAGGATAAAACTTATAGCGATGGTGATGGGTATTTGAATGATGATGCTGAGCGCGCTGCGCCAGTGCAACAGAAAAAGAAATACGATCAGAGAAACGATGATCATTTCTTCGATCAGTTTGTTTTTCACGTTACTGACTGATGCTTTGATGAGCTCTGTTCTGTCGTAAGCCACTTTGAATTTTACGCCATCCGGTAATCCTTTTTGTACATCCGCCATTTTCTTCTTGACATTTTCGATCACCTTGCTGGCATTCTCCCCGTAGCGCATCACAACGATACCGCCCACGACTTCACCTTCGCCGTTTTCATCGAAAATGCCGAGCCTCAGATCGCCGCCCATTTGAACGGATCCGATGTCCTTTACCCGGACGGGTATTCCCTTGTTATTACTGACTGCAATAGACTCCAGGTCTTCTTTGTCTTTTACATATCCGAGTCCCCGGATGATATAAGCCATATCACCCATCTCAAACTTTCTTCCACCGACATCGTTGTTATTGGCTTTGACCTTGTTCATGACGTCCATCATGGAAATATTATAGTACTGCAGTTTGACGGGATCAATCACCAGCTGGTATTGCTTTTCAAATCCGCCAAAAGAGGCCACTTCGGCAACGCCCGGCACGGTTTGTAAAGCCAGTTTGATATACCAGTCCTGCAATGCACGTTGTTCACCCAGGTCCATTTGTTTTGCATCCAGGGTATACCAGAAAACATGGCCCACCCCCGTACCATCGGGCCCGAGCGTGGGAGTGATGCCTGAAGGCAGAAGTCTCTGCGCGTAACTTAATCTTTCCAACACCCTTGTTCTTGCCCAGTATACATCAGCGTCATCATCAAAAATGATGTACACAAAACTCATCCCGAACATGGAAGTGCCCCTGATGTTTTTCACTTTCGGAATCCCCTGTAAGTTGCTGACCAGGGGATAGGTCACCTGGTCTTCCATGGTCTGCGGACTTCTGCCCATCCATTCAGTGAAAACGATTACCTGGTTTTCAGACAGGTCCGGTATGGCGTCGATCGGATTTTGCTGGACCGCAAAGATTCCCCAAACGAATAGTGCGGCTACCACAAGCAACACGATATATCGGTGACGCAGGGATAATTCAATGAACTTCTGAACCATGGAGATGATTTTGATATTTACATTGGAGTTGGAGACTTTTTTTCAACCAGCTCCATTCCGCACTTTGGACATTTCCCCGGTTTGTCGCTGATCACATCCGGATCCATGGTACAGGTGTATATATGATTCACCTTTTTCTTCATCAGCGTCATCCCGCATTTCGGACACTTACCGGGTTTATCTGTCATCACTTCCGGATGCATGGTACAGGTGTATATATATTTTGCGGTAGAATCTGATTTGCTGCCAGACGTTTTCGGCTTCGAAGTTTGTGCATAGGAGAGCGTGAAACCCGTTAACAGGAAAAACAGAACGATCA
>DATCAO010000047.1:0-4849 GCA_036512575.1 Puia sp. | reverse complement strand
CACCTCCCTGCTTTTTGTGGTGGGCATTATCGGATTCCTGATCGGCGGGGCCGCGGGTGACTGGTTTTTAAAAAATAAAGGACTGAGAAAAGGGAGAAGATTAACCGGTATGCTGGACCTGGGTGGCTGCGGTTTTTTTTTACTCATGGCAGCTATTTCCACCAACGATTTCGTGACGGTAGCCGGGCTGATCGGTGGCAATTTTTCATTTGCCTTTGGTGTGATGGTATCCTATGCCGTCTGCGCCGACATTGGCAGGAACAACGCCGGCACGGTTACGGGTGCCATGAATTTTTGCGGACAGATGGGTGCTTTTTTTCTCGCCATTACATTTGGAAAAATCGTACAGGTGACGCATCATTTTGAATTCGCTTTGTATGTGGTGGTTGTCTTTCTTTTGACCGGATGCCTACTCTGGCTGGCGATCGATCCGGAAAAAACCATTCCATTCACTGAAAAAGTTCCTGAATCCTGATGGTTGCATTAAATGGGAAATCTTAATTAGATTTGGAAACCAACTTTTAAATTTCATTGCTTTGCCATTGACCCGCATTCCGCTGTCGAAACGTCCGGTTGACATCGCGATCATTGTTTTCTTTTTCATCAATTTATTATTCATCCATACATTGTAGACCTGGAGCAGCTGGTCATTACGGATCCCTACCATTTTAATTATCCGCTCTGGCCGCCGGCGAAACTTGTTGACATGGTCCATTGGTACGGTGGAAATTTCGATCCGGTGCTGATGGCGAGACCGGCCTGGTGGCGTGCAACGATCTGGATCGACGCTTTATTTTTCGGACCATTTTATGTATTTGCCATTTACGCGTACGTCAAAGGAAGGAACTGGATTCACTTTTTCAGTATCATCTGGGCTTCCGTTATGCTGACCAATGTAACGATCATCCTTTTTGAAGAAGTGAGGGGAGATCATGCATCGCCCCACCTGGGTCGGGTTTTTCTTTCCAATGCAGCCTGGCTGATTTTTCCAGTGATCGTGCTCTGGCGTATGTGGCGATCTGTTACTCCGTTTACCATGTCTGCGAATTTAAACGAGAAGGATTGATATGACTTTCAAAAAAAGGTACGGACCTGTGGCTCTGGTTGCCGGTGCATCGAAAGGATTGGGTGCTGCTTTTTCCCATGCGCTGGTAAGGGAGGGATTTAACCTGGTGATCGTTGCCAGGGATTACGAAGGGCTCAAATCCGCAGCATGGGAGCTGACCAGTTTATATCCCGTGGAAGTTTGGCCAGTTTGCTGTGATCTGAATGATCCGGATGCGACGGAAAGGATTCAGGAAGTCATTGGTGACCGTAAGATCAATTTCATCGTTTACAATGCGGCAACGCCTTATATTGGTTCATTCCTGAATCATCCGGTTTCAGAACATTTGCAAATTGCCGGTGTCAACATGCTCACTCCTTTAAAGATGGTTCATCATTTTGGAGGGCAGATGGTGAAAGAAAAAAGAGGAGGCTTTGTATTAATGTCTTCTTTAGCGGGCAACCAGGGAGCGGGATTTCTCGCGACCTATGCGGCCACTAAGGCATTTAATCGTGTACTCGCCGAAAGTCTCTGGTATGAATGGAAAACCAAAGCGTGGATGTGATCGGCTGCATCGCCGGTTCGATTTTAACGCCCAATTTTATTCAGTCCAGGCCGGAAAAAATCAATCCCTTCGCGCCCAAACCCCAATTGCCGGAGGAAGTAGTAAAAGAATGTTTTTCAAAAATGGGGAAGACCCCGTCTTTTATCAGCGGAGGATCCAATAAAATCGCCTGCTTTCTGATGAACAGAATGTTTTCCATTAAGCGCGCAGTGAACCTGATGGGCGATACCACCAGGAAAATGTACCGGATCGGGGATTGAAAAAAAGCGATTGTATTTTCAATTATGGCAGATCCCAAACAGGGAATGGTTTTGATAAATAACTATCTTCAATTAAAAGGTAAAGAGAAAAATGTACAAGATGTTTATTAAGCTTTTCGCCGGCCTTCTGATCTGTAGTTTAGTCCCGGCAGCAAAAGCGCAGGATTTCAGCGACTACAGGGTATTGCATTTTACTTCTGCCCATACGGCATTTCCGGATACGGGCCGGGCAAACGGTCATCTGTACGACAGTGTGTTGTATACTACGACGGAACATTATTCAGACAGTTCTGTTTTGCTGATCATTCCCAGGCAATTAAAAACTACAAAAATGGTTGACCTGGTATTCTGGTTTCATGGCTGGCGTAATAATATTGATACGGCGGCAGAATTTTATAAACTGACCAGGCAATTCATAACGTCCGGGCGTAATGCCGTTCTCGTGCTGGCAGAGACCGCTAAAAATTCGCCGGACAGTTACGGCGGGAAATTAGAACAACCGGGCATGTTCAGTTTGCTGACCAACGATGTGCTGCATGCCCTGAAAGATGGCGGTTATATTTCAGGAACAGCAAAAGCCGGAAATATCGTGCTGGCGGGTCATAGTGGTGCATTCCGGGTGATTGCCTATTTATTGCAAAACGGACAGATGCCGGTGCAGGAAGTATTTTTATTTGATGCGCTCTATGCCGAGGTTGATAAATACCAGAATTGGTTACAGCAGGACTGGTCGCATCACTTCGTTCATTGGTATACCAATCATGGAGGGGGTACGGACGAAGTGAGTGAATTTATGATGCAGCAGCTCAAAGACCATTCTGATCATTACCTGCTTACTGAAGAAATCGGCTTAAAACCAAAAGCGATAAAAGACAATTATATTTTATTTGTGCACAGCTTACGGGAACACAATGTGATCATCAACGACCCGGATGATTTTCAGTTGTTGCTTGAAAACAGTTTTGTGCTACGCCCCATAAAATGATGAGTAATAACCTGAACGCTGCCATTGCGATTGCCAGAGCCAGCCTGATCTCCATGCTGAGGAGTCCGACGGCGGTTGTTTTTTCACTTCTGTTCCCCATCATATTTATTGTGGTATTTGGTTCGATGGTGGACAATGCCAGCCTGAAAATGAAGATCGCGTTTACCCCGGGCTGTGACACCAGCAATATCGTGTACCGGATGATTACCGGTATCAAAGCCATTCAGCCGCAAACACAATTGACACCCGAAGGCATGGAGGATGCGCTCAAGAAAGGACAGATCACGGCGATTGTGGATATTGTAAATGATTCAGCGGGAAAATCCCGTCCCCACTACGCTGTACAATTGACTACGGCAAATGCGGCTGCGGATAAATTTGCCATGCTACAGTCTGTGATTGAGGAAGCGATTTACCGGCTCAATGATAAAATGTTTCCCCAAAATCAAACAGCCGGTTCCGTGAAGGTGAATCGCATCCCGGGAAGGGTTTATCAGCAAATCGATTTTATTCTGCCGGGACAATTGGGATTTTCATTATTGATGGCCGGGGTATTCAGTTCGGCTTTCCTGTTCTTTAACCTGCGGCAAAGCCTTGTATTGAAAAGGATCTTTGCCACGCCCATTACCAGGAGTTACCTGATCCTGGGCGAATTGATCAGCCGGCTTCTTTTCCAGGTCATTGGATTTATCATCATGATTGGCCTCGGTCATTTCGTTTTTGACTTTACGCTGGTCAATGGACTGATCACATTTTTAGAAATGCTTTTGTTTTCGATTTTCGGCCTGCTCATTTTTATGGGCATCGGTTTTATCATCAGCAGCCTGATACGGGACGAAGAATCTTTGTCGCCTGTCGCCAACACCATTACCTTACCGCAGATCCTATTATGTGGTCTTTTCTTTCCCATCGAAAACTATCCGCACTGGCTCCAGTCTTTTTGTAGAATTCTGCCTTTGACGATCCTGGTGGATGGTTTCCGGAAAATAGCTTTTGAGGGCATCCACATCACGCAGATGCCCATGCAGGTGCTGGGACTTTTTTGCTGGACCGTCTTTATCGGTATCGTTACCGTTAAAGTGTTCCGCTGGGAATAGGATCCTGCGAAAGATCTTACATATGGTGGAGATAAGCCGCGCTGGGTTCCATTTTGTCGTAGTTCATTTCCACGAAATAATTCTTCACGCCACCTGTTTTCGCTGCTATGAAAAATTCCTTCCAGTCAATAATTCCCTGACCGATCACCGCTTCTTTTTTGTCGGCTGTCCAATCGGATAAATGAGATGAAATAAATCTTCCCGGATATTTATAAAAATAGGTTGAGGCTTTATATCCCAGGTTGATCACTTCGGTCTGGAATTGCATTTTCACCAGGTCGGGATCAAAGCGGCCCATTAGTGCATCGTAAATCAGCTGGTTGTCGAGGATAGCGAATTCGAAGTCATGATTGTGAAATCCCGCCTGCATGCCGGCTTTTTTTATTTTGGCTGCGGCAATATTCAGTTTGTCAGCAGCGGCGAGGTAGTCATTCAATGTGGCGGTTTTAGGAAGCCAGAATGTTGAGCAGATCATTTGGGTAAGGCCGAGCTGGTTGGACCATTCAATACGTTCATCCAGATGATCCGTTAGTTCGCCGAATCCGAAATGGCAACTGGGACAATTCAGTCCGGAGTCGTTAATTATTTTTTTCATATCGGAGGGTTTCATATCCACCAGCGATCCGAACCCCAGGGTAGCATAACCTTTCGGTGAGCACATTTCGATGAGTTGAAAGCCCTGACCCGACATAAGTTTCAAGGTGCCTGGAAAATCTTTGCCTATCTTATCCCGAACGGCAAAAGACTGGAATCCCACGGGCATGTCATAGGGTTCCGGAATGGATTTCAGGAACATAGGAAGGGAAAGCTGTGACAGGGCGAATGCAGAACCTAATCCTGCAGTTGTTTTTCCGAGGAATGATCTTCTGTTTATTTTTTTCACGATGCGTCATTTTG
>DATCAO010000046.1:0-4318 GCA_036512575.1 Puia sp. | reverse complement strand
TTTCCCGGATCCGCGCGAACCATTCAGCCCGGGTAGCGCCAATTACATACATCATATTTTCAGTTGTTCCCCATTTCGATGATTTCCGTAGTACAGATTCATAAAGCAGACCTTTCCCCGTATCCAGCAATTCAAAATCAGCAGCACCGGTATTGGAAGTCAGGCCAAGCAGGATCGTCCATTTGTTCCTATAATCCAGAAACGGTCGAACGCTGTCCTCGCCCATATATGGTGAAACGGTAACGGCGTCGAACGAAAGGGTCTCAAAAAAAGTGCGGGCGTATAAAAAACCTGTATTGCCGATATCCCCCCGTTTGGCATCAGCTATTTTGAAATGGGTGGCGGGTATATAATCAACCGTTTTTTGCAGGGTCTCCCAGCCTGAAGCTCCAGACACTTCATAAAAAGCCGTATTGATCTTATAGGCAATGCAATGTTGAAGGGTTGTATCAATAATCCGCTTATTGAATTCAAATACCGGATCCGGAAAAATTTGCAAAAACCGGGGAACCTTCCCGGGATCAGAATCAAGGCCCACACAAAGATAATTTTGTTTCGCGCTGATCTGTTCAAGAATTGCACTCCGGGTCATGAGTTTGATTTATATTTTTCTTTCATTGTCCTGGCTATTTCCCGGGCATCAGCATCCTGTTCGCTGAGACCGGCAATAATATTCGCCTGCGACTGCTTGTCCCGGTTCTGGCTCAATTTAAAAACATGTCGTACAGAATGCACTTCAATTTCAAAAGCTACAATGGCCTGCATCATCCGCCGGACATATTGAGGATCCATATTTTGCACAAGTGAAGACGAACCCGGTTTTTCAAAGGTCTCGGTCAATCGCGTCAGCAGTTGTTGTAAAAAAACATCGTCCTGAAACTGAAGTGTTCCGGAAGCCTGCACCGTCTGATAATTCCAGGTACTTGCAATTTGTTTGTCGGTATACCAGCTTGCACTCACATAAGTATGTGCCCCCGAAAAAACGACAAGTGCATTTGGGTTCTGGTAAAAAGCCAGGGTATGATCCTGTTTTTTCATAAAATGTCCCTGCAGAAATAACTGATCGCCCCGTTGAACGAAAAGGAAGGGCACTTGGGTGGCCACCGGCACGCCGCTTCCATCAGCTCCGCAGATCAGAGCAAAAGGATGGGCCTTCATATAAGCAAGCACTTCGTCAGGATGTCCCGCCTTGAAATAAGGTATATCGTACATAGGTAATATTATGCGACCACAAGTTCCGCTCTTTTTTCTGCATTGATATTGGCATTAATCATCGCAATACTGCGTGCCGCATTTCCTGCAAAATCCTGGAACGATTTTTTTGCTGGTTTGTCATCGCCGATCATCACGGGTTTCCCCAGGTCACCTCCTTCGCGAATGCCCTGAATCAACGGAATTTGTCCCAGGAAAGGAATATCATATTCATCGGCGAGTCGTTTCCCTCCGTCTTTCCCGAAAATATAATACTTGTGTTCAGGATTTTCTTCGCCAATAAAATAACTCATATTTTCTACCAACCCAATGACGGGCGCTTTTAGTTGCACCTGTCCAAACATGGCAATGGCTTTTTTCGCATCCGCCAGTGCAACATCCTGCGGAGTGGTTACAATTATAACCCCTGTCACAGGTACAGACTGCAGTAGGGTCAGATGAATGTCGCCGGTCCCGGGCGGCATATCAATGACCAGGTAGTCCAGTGCATCCCAAAGTACTTCAGTTACAAATTGTTTAATGGCTGAGCTGGCCATCGGACCCCGCCACACCACCGCATTTTTTTCATCCACCAGCAAACCGATACTCATCAGGCGGATTCCGTATTTTTCAATTGGCAGGATCATGCCCTTACCATCAACTGTTTTCATTAACGGTCTTTCGCCGCGCAGACCAAACATAATATGCTGGCTTGGGCCGTAGATATCAGCATCCATCAAACCCACACGCGCACCATCTGCCGCAAGGGCCAGCGCGAAATTCGAAGCTACCGTGCTCTTACCGACACCGCCCTTACCGCTTACTATAGCAATAATATTTTTAACTTTAGGTAATACAATTTCCTGATCAGTCCGTTTCGAATTCATTTCAGAAATAAAATGGACCGCAACTGAAACGTCATCTCCAATTTGTTTATGAATCGCTTTCACGCAATCCGTTTTAATTTTATCCTTGAGGGGACAAGCCGGCGTTGTCAGGACAACCGTAAATGATATAGTTCGATCATGGATTACGATATCCCGTACCATATTTAATGTAATCAGATCCTTTCCCAGATCTGGTTCCTGAACAGTTCCGAGCGCCTGTAACACATTTTCAACTTTCATGACCAATGTTTTGTTAAAAAGAAGAAATCAGCCGCAAAATTAGTTCATGGGGGCATTAATTTGTTCATGATTTACGGTTTATAAACTTTATTTTTGGCGCAGTTTTGAAAAAATTTCTACTATACTTCATATTCCTTAGCCTGCCCTTTGCCCTGGAAGCCCAATTTGACAAATTAAAGGATTCCGTTGTCCAGTTTTATGGTGTGGTGATGACGGCAGACAGTCTGCAGGGCATACCTTCCGTGAGCATTGTTGTAAAGGGCCAGCATCGCGGAACATTCACCAACGATCAGGGCGTTTTTTCCATCGTGGTGATGAAAGGAGACCAGATAGAATTCAGCAGCATTGGATACAAACCCAGACTGGTTGATATTCCCAAAAACCTGGAGGGTAATCAGTGGAGCATCATACAATTGCTGGTGACAGATACCATGTATCTTCCGGCGACTATAATAAGACCCCGGCCTACACGGGAACAATTCGACCGTGATTTTGTAAATACCAAGGTGCCCGACGATCAGATAGAAATTGCACGTCAAAACAACAGTGCAGTAAAACGGCGAATTTTGGCGCAGGGATTGCCAGCAGATGCCCAGGAAGCGACAAGTTATTACCTGAAACAGAATGCAACGAAATATTCTTATTACGGGCAGGCTCCACCGCAGAATATCTTTAACCCTATGGCTTGGGCTGAATTCATTCAGGCCTGGAAACGGGGAGATTTTAAGAATAACAACTGACCACTCTTTGGGCACTGTCATATGGATTACCCCCAAACGATCGAATACCTGCTCACCCGTTTACCGCTCTTCAGCAGGATCGGCGCTGCTGCTTATAAAGCAGATCTGACCAATATACAGTTACTCACCGCCACGTTAGGCCACCCCGAAAGAAAATTTAAATCAATTCACATAGCGGGAACCAACGGGAAGGGATCGGTAAGTCATATGTTGGCGGCGATCCTTCAAAAAGCAGGGTACAAAACAGGCCTGTATACTTCCCCCCACCTCCACGATTTCCGTGAACGCATTCGCATTAACGGACAAATGATACCTGAAAAACAGGTCGTCCGATTTACAGAACGCATTCAGCCGGCAATCGATCAGATCGAACCCTCGTTCTTTGAAATCACTGTGGCTATGGCTTTTGACTGGTTTGCGAATGATTCAGTGGACATAGCCGTAATAGAAACCGGTCTGGGTGGCCGGTTGGACAGTACAAATATTATCATTCCGGAAGTTTCTGTTATTACCAATATCAGTTATGACCATATGGATCTGCTGGGAGATTCCCTCCGGAAAATAGCATATGAAAAAGCCGGCATCATAAAAGCCGGCGTGCCCGTGGTCATCGGGGAGGAACAGGATGAATCCAGAGACGTGTTTCTTAAAACCGCGGGGGAAACCGGATCACCCATCCATTTTGCCAGCAAAAACAGATTTCCCGGCGAATGGAAAACAGAAGGGCGTTTTTTATATGTTCAATTAACAGAAACACATAACAATCAAAAGAAAAATTTTCATCTTGACCTTACCGGATTGTACCAATTGAAAAATCTAACGACGGTAGCTGAAGCAGTATCTGTTCTGAACCAGAAGGGATACCTGATTACGGACTGGGCTATGCAACAGGGACTAAAGCAAGTGAAACACCTGACAGGTTTATATGGACGGTGGGATATCCTGCACGAACATCCGCTCGTCATAACTGATGTGGCTCATAATGAAGAAGGAATGAAAGCCATCGCAAAACAGATTGAAAACACATCCCACGAGGAATTACATATTATCATCGGTATGGTAAAAGACAAAGCGATAGAAAATATTCTCCGCCACCTGCCGGTAATGGCCATTTATTATTTTACGCGAGCCCAAATACCCCGGGCATTGCCTGAAATGGAACTCATGACCAGGGCAGCAGAGTTGGGATTAAAAGGTAAATCATATCCGGATGTGAAACAGGCGTTGGAAGCCGCAGTTTTGAATGCAGGTTTAAAGGAT
>DATCAO010000045.1:0-5900 GCA_036512575.1 Puia sp. | reverse complement strand
CCTTTTCGTTTTAAAATACCAGCTGATAAATACAATAAGAAAAACAGCCGTAATTCCCAGGGTCAGCCAGCTGTCGTTTCTGAGTTGTTGGGCATTCCCTACGGCCACGGCCGCGCCGCCGAAATAAATTGCATCCACGTTTTCGAAACCATTTTTTTGCAGGTCGTCGATCGTCTGGTCCATCGCATGGACCAGCAGGCTGTTTTTGCCGGTATTGTTAGCAGGGAATGCCGGGTTGACAAACAGCAGCATGTACCGCCCGTCTTTGCTGAGGATGTGGCCGTCATAGAGATCAAAGTTTTCGTCGTACTGCAACTGCCGGATTTTTTTCAGCACGGGATTGGTGATACCCAGAGGATCCTGGTTGATCCGGTCTTTCAAAATCATTCCGGCCGGGGAAGAGAGCAGTTTTTTATCCTGTGCGAGCAAATCCCCGATCCATTGCGGATTCTTCAGGCTGTCCATCCCGGCATAGTCTTCAGATTCCAGGAAAACCGGCAGATGATTCCATACCATCTCCATCAGCTGCGGCACGAGGCTGTCACTCATTCGGTTTTCCACAGACCTGACGAGTGAGGGATACCGGGATTGTAAGAGGATGGAAAAGGAATCTGCGAAAGCCGACTGGATTTCAGGCGAAATCTTCCCGCTATCCTTTAAGGAAATCATCAAAACCAGTTTATCTGCGAAGCGGGCCTCCTGTAATAGCTCATTTAATTTTTCGGCCTGCCGGTCTTTGGGAAGAATTTTGGAAATATCTTCCTCCGGTTTGATTTTTATTGCAGTCATTCCGGTCAGCAGGAATAATCCGATCTGCACCGTGAGAAAGATCTTACGGTGGCCGGCGAAATAACGATATATATAAAGAAATGGTCTTGCCATTGCTAAACGATCACCCGGTTTTTTTTGCTGAAAAGCCGGAGGATAATATAGGTAATTCCTCCTGCCGTAAGGCCTGCACAAATGGCCAGGCTGATACTGCCCACCAGGTATTGTTTGAAGTTATAACGGATCGCCGATAAACTCAGGGATTTTGAAAGGGAAACCACTTGGGCTGATCCGGGCATCCAAAATGCGCCAAAGCGGTAACTGCTATACACCACCAGGGGAATCATGGGCGGAATGCTCAGATTAGCAAACAGGATTACCAGACCCTTGTTCAGGCGCAGCAATACGGCCAGAAACAGGGCCAGCAGCATTTGAAAACCCCATATGGGCAGGATGGCCGTACAAATCCCGAGGGCTACCGATGCGCTTTTCCTGGTTTTACTCTGCGACGGATCAAACAGGTAATCCACAAACACTTCCTTCCATTTGTGTTTCAGGAAAATTCCCCTCAGTAAATCCCGGGGTTTGATATAGATAAAACTAATAAACACCAACACGGTATTGAGCAGGCTGATGCGCGTAAAATCGGTAACAGGCCTGAAATGTGAAACCCTTTCTTCCGGTGGCGCATAATAAACATGTACCGGAACGGAAACCACCGGAATTCCCTTCCAGGACGCGCGAACGATCACTTCGATTTCAAATTCAAAACGATTCGTGAAAAAAAACATGTTTTGTAAGTGCGCTATGGGATAACAGCGATAGCCGGATTGTGTATCGGGCAGGATGATACCCGTTTCCACTCGATACCAGAAATTGGAAAACCGGTGTCCGAAGCTGCTTTTCGCAGGCACAGAACTTTGTTCCATATTGCGGGCGCCGATAATAAGCGCTCCGGGGACGTCTTCCAGTTTTTCCAGGAAACGCGGCAGGTCTTTGGCATCGTGCTGACCATCGGAATCAATGGAGATGGCGTATTCAAAGCCCTGCTCCCTGGCAGACCGGAAGCCCTGACGCAGCGCATATCCTTTACCCCGGTTGGGGGAGTAACTCAGGACGGAAATCTCTGGAAAAAGGCTCAGCACTTCTTCCGTGTTGTCTGTTGAACCGTCATTCACGACAATGATCTGCGGATGATACTGCTGAAGATCCTTAAGCAGCGAACCCAGGGTTTTGGCATTGTTGAAAGTAGGTACCAGGATGCAGACTTTCAAACGTACAAATATATGATCCGGAGTCTCCATAGTTAATCAGGCTAAAGGCGGGGGTTCAGGCAAACAGAGCGCAGGGGTGAAGATAAGAATATGTAAAAGTCATGCTGAATTTATCATTCGATATCAGCCCCTGGCGCCGGTTTATACCAGGTCAACAGCTCCTGCTTTTCACCAGGCCCCCGTTTAGTTGATGGTGTAGCGGGCTGAAAAACCAAAATCCGGGAAATAGAAATTGTCATAGTCATAATAGGTGGGGGAAGCCACCCGGAAGGTCGGCCTGATATCCACTGATACATCCAAAGGGATTTTTCCAAATTTATAATCTGCTCCACCTGTCGGGAACAATCCAAACCCTACCCCGCTGTAACCGTCGATATCAGAAAAAGTATTGGTCAGGCTGAAGCCCCCACCCACAAACCACTGCAGTCCGGGTAAAGCGGTGATGGGAACATGATATTGATAGGAGGCTGAAAAAGACGTCATCGTAATATCCGAATTGGAATAGGATGGATTTCCCGGATAACCGGTATAGGTATAGGGCGGCTTTACGCCCAGATTCAGTTCGAGAGCGCCCGGTCCGTCTGACAAAAATACTTTATATGAAACCGAAAACAGGTCGTCATAACCGGTTCCGATTCTCAATCCAATGGCCGAATGATAGGTTGTCTGGGAATGTGCAGTTAGTATACTCAAAAGAAACAAACTGACGGAGACAAGTGTTTTTTTCATTTCCTGCTTTTTTAGATTTTTAGCCCGGCGCCGGCTCCCTTTTTGCTTAAAGAAGGGGGCCATGCAGGGTTCCGGATGTTTCTGTGGGATTTATCGTTGAATCTGCATGGTAAAGATAATAAATGTCTGATTTGTTGATAATTTTGACAACCGCAATTCACCATGAATAATAATTCCTGCATGCCCGGACGTGTAATGATTTTCGATGATGATACGGACCTCCTGAGAGTTTGCAGTATTGTACTGAAGTCCAAGAACTATGAAGTGTTCGTATATCACCGATGCAATAACATTCTGGAGGAAGTGAAAACGCATGCTCCGAATGTTATCTTAATGGATAACTGGATTCCGGATTCCGGTGGGGTAAAGGCGATCCAGCAAATCAAACAGGATGAATCCTTCAGGTCGATTCCCGTTGTATTCGTGAGTGCGAATGATTTTGTACAGGAGCTCGCAGCGGAAGCCGGCGCCGATTTCTATCTGCGTAAACCATTTGAAATAGATGAATTGGAGGGTTTAGTATCCAGGGCCGTTGCTTCCCATCTTCAAGGGCCGGTCAGCGAAATGCAATAAATTCTGCCCCGCTTCCCCCAAAATCATCACAGGTCGAATCAAAAATACAGAAGTCCTGAATGTAACTTCAGGACTTCGTATGTTTCCCTATCCTAAGACCAATGAATGCAACTGCAAATACTGAATCAATTTTTCTGCCAAAAAAAAACAGGTTGATATTCTATCAGGTTCCGGATTATTTGTGGATTTTATTTCCCAGATCCATGCGGCTGTGGATTCATTTGCTTAAGGTTGATCGTTAGTCAAAACTGCAGATCACATTATATATTTCGGAGATATCAATTTCCTGCAAATACGGAAACAGGTCCGAAACTTCCGAAAAGCTCCTGATACAGATATAGAAATAACGCGTCTGGTGATAATAGATTTCCACATAGAAGTCGTCTATCTGGTAGAGACTTATACGAAAACAACCATCATTCCGTTCTGCCAGGAATACCCCGGCCACGGCAAGGGCTTCTGTCTTGGCCAGGCCATCCATAAAATTGAATTCCCTTATATCCATAAAGCAATTTTAGACGTTCTTATACCGGTTTCCCGAATTTTAGTTCAAATCACATACCGATATCCGGATAGAACAGGGGAAAATCGCGATAAACAGAACAAAAAATGGACGAACCGGTACTGACCCTTACCCTGACCCATGCGGAACTGCTCAGAGCCGATAAGGACTATGAGAAGGCGGCGCATGCGGTGAACCTGGTCTACGTCCGGGATAATATGCCGGGTATTCGCCGATCCAAAAAGGGCAAAGGTTTTACCTATATTCTGGAGGATAATACCCTGAAAGATTCCGGCCAGATTAAAAGGATAAAAAAGCTGGCCATCCCGCCGGCCTGGACCGAAGTCTGGATCTGTCCGCTGGAAAACGGTCATATCCAGGCAACGGGACTGGATATCCGAAAAAGAAAACAATACCGTTATCATAGCCTATGGGCCCATGTCCGGAGCGAAACGAAATTCCATCGTTTATACGAATTCGGGAAACTACTCCCCCGTTTGCGGGCCCAGCTGGAAGCCGACCTGCAGATTCGTGAGCTCAACCAGGACAAAGTGCTGGCCACTGTAATCAGTCTGATGGAAAGGACTTATATCCGGATCGGCAACAGCAACTATGAAAAATTGTACGGCTCTTACGGCCTCACCACCCTCAAAGACAAACACGTATCCATAAACGGGGACAAGATGCGTTTTGCGTTCCGCGGTAAAAAAGGAATTCAGCACGACATCACCCTGAAAAATAAAAAACTGGCCCGAACGGTGGAACAATGCAAGGATATTCCGGGAAAGGAATTATTCCAGTACTACGACGAAACGGGCAGCCGGAGAATCATTGAGTCCGGTATGGTGAATGAATATATTAAGAAATCCACCGGCAGGGATTTCAGCGCCAAGGATTTCAGAACCTGGGCGGGATCGGTTCATGCACTGGAAATACTTTGCGCTACGGCGGATGTGATCACCGAAGCCGAAAGAAAGAAAAATATTGTTGCTGTGCTGGATTCCGTCAGCAGGAAACTGGGAAATTCCCGCGCCATCTGTAAAAAATATTACGTCCATCCCGGTCTTCTCCGTTTATATGAAGAAAACAATTTTTCCAAGTACAGCCGCTCCCTCGATCAGATAGAAAATTCCGAAGACAGCGCGGGTCTAACGCCTTCTGAAAAAGTGTTGCTGAAAATCCTGAAAGAAAGCTGAGGAAAGTGTGGGAGTATGGGAGTGTGGGCAACTTGGAAACTGGTTAATTTCTTCAGATTCTCGGGTGGAAACATCATTATTTTTCAACTATTATGATCCAGATTTAAGTATCCGAAAACTTAAATCTTACTAATCATGCGTGATGGTTCAATCGTTAAAAAATCCATCTATTTTTCAGTTTTAATTCTAAGTTATTCCGACTTATTGAATAACAAAAGGCAGGTTGTTATTTCTACTCAGTTGTTAAAGTCAGGCACTTCCATTGGCGCAAATGTTTTCGAAGCGCAATATTCGGAAAGCAGACTCGACTTTATTCATAAAATGAAAGTAGCGCTAAAGGAGGCGAATGAAAAGCTTTACTGGCTTACACTTTGCAAAAAAATGGATGACCTGGAGGTTCAGCAGGAAATGTTTAATAGTTTACATGAAATCATGTCCATTCTTTCCAAAATTATCATCACCAGCAAAAAGAATCTAAACTCGAATTCAAACAAAGTTTAGGCGCCCAGACTCCCATACTCACATACTCCCATACTTTCAGTCAGGCTCTCTCAAACTTCAGTATAAAATTCGATCCCTGGTCGACGCCGGTCTGCACATCTATGGACGCTTTATGCGACTGGATAATATTCAATGTGGTGGCCAGTCCGAGGCCCAGGCCGTTCCGCTTGAAGGTGAAATAGGGTTCAAACAAATGCGGCAGGGTTTCTTTGGTAATGCCTGTGCCGTTGTCTTTGATGGAAACGAGGTGGTGGCCATTCTGGCTGGTGACGGAAATATCCAGTTCACCCTTATTCTCATGCATAGCTTCTATGGCATTGATGATGATATTGGTAAAGGCTATTTTCAGTTTCAGGG
>DATCAO010000044.1:0-2335 GCA_036512575.1 Puia sp. | reverse complement strand
CTTCCGGTTTCTTCTTTGCGGTATATGCCATTTGTTCTTTGTCCAGATCGATCATCAGGGCCTTACGTTCTGCAGGACTGGAATCAAGGAAGTTCTTTCCATTTTTTTGTTTGCTGGACTGATTGAGAGAAGTCATTCCATCCACAAATATCTTTTGTTGTTTTTCGTCGTAACAATCCCTGACGATCGTATGCATGAAATCGCCAATTTTTGCATCCTTGGCACCCGGTGTGTCGGTGCGGGGGATGATGGTGTCCCCTACTTCGTCGAGAAAGGAAATATCATCCGGAGAAAAATTCAGGCCGGCCGACCCGATATTTTTATCCGCATTGGTGCAGCCCGACAAAAACATTTCAGCTCCGATAACCGTGCCGCCCAGCAATAACGCTACCGATGAAAGCGCTTCTCTTCTGTTCATGATCTATTAAATTAAATTGTAAAAATTAAAACGTTCCACACTCCCACCCGCCTGGGTTACACTTCGGTGGGCAATGCACTCCCATACTCCCATACTCCCATACTCCCATACTCCTATACTCCCATACTTTCCTAAAGGTTTCCCTTCTTCAACTCACTGACCGCATGATCCGCCGCCCTCGCAGTAAAAGCCATATAAGTCAGCGAAGGATTTACACAGGAAGCAGAAACCATGAATGAACCATCGGTAACAAATACATTGGGTGCATCCCATATCTGGTTGTATTTATTCAGCACCGATGTTTTGGAATCCTTACCCATGCGGGCCGAACCCATTTCATGAATGCCCCGTCCGAGCGTTCCATCTCCTTCATATCCTTTCACATTTTTTGCCCCGGCCGCCGTAAGCATTTCCACAGCGTCGTTTTTCATATCCAGCCGCATCTTCTTTTCATTTTCCTTATACTCCACATCCATCGCGAGCACGTTGAGACCCCATTTATCCTTTCTTGTTTTGTCCAGGGTAATTTTGTTGTCATGATAGGGAAGCGTTTCTCCGAAACCACCGAGGTGAAGACTCCAGGGACCCGGCTCGCTTAACGCTTCTTTCAGATCAATTCCGAGTGTCAGTTCTTCCTCACTCCGCAGGTATCCCCCGCGGTTGCCACCCCCCTGGTATCCGAATGCACGCAGGTAATCGCGTTTGTCATTGCCTACATTGCGGAACTGCGGTATATAAATGCCATTAGCTCTTCTGCCGAAATAATATTTGTCATCATATCCTTCAATCGTGCCTCCTGCGCCAACGCCGAGGTGATGGTCCATGATATTATGTCCCAGCTCCCCGCTGCTGCTTCCCAGCCCGTCGGGCCAGATATCCGTTGCAGAATTCATCAGCACCCATGCGCTGTTTAAGGTAGATGCATTCAGGAAAATGATCTTTGCATTGTACACATAAGTCTTATTGGTTTCCCCGTCCAGCACTTCTACGCCCGTCGCCCTTTTTTTATCCTTGTCGTAAATAATTTTCGTTACGATCGCCCAGGGGCGAACCGTGAGGTTCCCGGTTTTAATAGCAGCCGGCAGCGTGGAGGACTGCGTGCTGAAATAACCTCCGAAAGGACAACCCAGTGCGCATTTATTCCGGTACTGACAGTTGGTACGTCCCTGAATGGGTACAGTAATATTCGCCGTTCTGCCAATGATGGAATGACGGGTTCCGTTAAAATGTTCTTTTAGTTTGGCAGCAAAATCCACTTCCACACAATTCATATCCATGGGCGGCATAAACTGGCCGTCGGGTAAAATATCCAGACCGTCCCGGTTTCCGCTGATGCCTGCAAATTTTTCTGCGTAATCGTACCAGGGCGCAATCTCTTTATATCGTACCGGCCAGTCAACACCATGTCCGTCCTTTGCATTGGCTTCGAAATCATGATCACTCCAGCGATAACTCTGGCGTCCCCACATCAGGGAGCGGCCACCGACATGATATCCACGGAACCAGTCGAACCTTTTGATTTCGGTATAAGGACTATCCTGATCACTGCACCAGTAATCCAGGTTGGTTTCACTGAGCGGATAGTCTCTTTTCAGGACCGGATATTCCTTAATTAATTCCTGCGTTCGCCTGCCCCGGTGCTCGTAATTCCAGGCCTCCTTATTTGCATTTACATAATCCGTTACATGCACGATATTCCTGCCCCTTTCAAGCATGATGGTCTTGAGACCTTTTTCACATAGTTCCTTTGCTGCCCATCCCCCACTGATTCCTGAGCCGATGACAATTGCATCGTAAACATTGTCTGCCATAGATGACTGATTATTTTTTAAACATCACAAATGATCACTGCTTTTTGTAAAGAAGCTATTTTATCTTTTTCCGCCGGAATGAATTCCTGCGCAACATATCCTTTGA
>DATCAO010000043.1:0-16890 GCA_036512575.1 Puia sp. | reverse complement strand
AGGAAGCCAAATGAGAAAGTATGGCCTGATCGGTTATCCGTTGGGCCATTCTTTCTCCGTCAGGTATTTCAAGGAAAAGTTCCAACGCCAGTCCATTCTCGACTGCAGTTATGTCAATTTTGAAATCGCGTCAGTTTCGTTACTCCCGAACATCCTGCAGGATCCGGACCTCAGGGGTCTGAATGTGACCATTCCCTACAAGGAATCCGTTGTACCACTGCTGCACATAAAAGACGCGGTAGTGGAACAGACGGGTGCCTGCAATTGCATCCTGATCAGGCGGGGCATATTATCAGGATTTAATACGGATGTTATCGGTTTTGAAAAATCCCTCGAAGAGAAGCTGACAATAAGGGATAGACGTGCAATGATCCTGGGCACGGGAGGTTCCTCCAAAGCTGTTGCCTGGGTGTTGCGGAAAAAAGGCATTGAGATTTTATGGGTGTCCCGGAGAAAATCAGGTGCTGCGGACCAGGTCAGGTATGAAGAATTGGACGAAAAAATAATGCGGGCGCATTCGCTGGTCGTCAACACTACGCCGCTGGGTATGTATCCGAAAACCGGGGAGTACCCGCAATTGCCTTATGAATATGTTGGTAAAGAGCATTACCTGTTTGACCTGGTATACAATCCGGAAAAAACATCTTTCCTTGCCAGAGGAGAGGCTGCTGGAGCCCGGATAAAAAACGGGGCAGATATGCTGGCGATCCAGGCGGAAGCCAGCTGGGATATCTGGAACCGGGACTAGATGGATAATTTCATCCTCGCAGGTTCCGGCAGGTTGACCACTTTTTTCAGTTTATAGTCAAAGCAGATCATCAGGGTTTTTGCTTCAGCTGTGACGGTCATTTTCCCCTCCCATTTCTTTTCAATTTTATATAACAGTTCGAATCCGATGCGGCTGAAATCTGAAGCACGAATGCTGATCAGGAGTTCATCCCCGTAATACATTTCATTTTTAAACACCAGTGCGGCGTCGGCCATGATCAGGGAAATCCCCTCCAGGTTGAACTCACTATATCCAAGAGATTGCAGGAACTGCATACGCGCTTCATGTAAAAAAGACAATACTTTGTCATTACCCACATGGTTGCCATAATTTAGGTCGGTTACCCGAACGGCAAAAGACGTAGTGAATGAAAACGTTTCAGGAAGATCTATCTTAATTCTGGGCATTGGCTGTGTACTCAGATTGGGTTTTTAAAAAAGCGACCAGGAGATCCCCGGCTTTCCGGCGGTGACTGAATACATTCTTTTCTTCGGAGTCCATTTCAGCCAAAGTTTTTGAAGATCCATCAGGCTGGAACAGGGGATCATAACCAAATCCTGCGTTGCCTGCAGGTGAACGGAGGATCTGGCCCTCACAACGGCCTTCAAAAAAATACTCTTTACCATTCAGGATCAGGCAAATCACAGTAATAAACCTTGCCCGCCGGTTTGCGGAATCAGCAAGTGCCCTGAGCAGCTTCCGGCAATTATTGTAATATGAAACGGGTTCACCGGCATAACGGGCACTATGTACACCTGGTTCGCCCCCGAGGGCATCCACTTCGAGTCCGGTGTCTTCACTGAAACAATTTTCGCCGCCTGTCAGGTCATGTATGGTTTTTGCTTTTTCCCGTGCATTCTCTTTCAGGGAATCGAAGGGTTCCGGAATCTCCTGGTGGATGCCCGCCTCAGCCAGTGAAATGATCTCCAGCCAGGATCCGACAGCAAAACGCATCTCTTCCAACTTGTGTGCATTGTTGGTTGCGAAGATCAGTTTCACAGGTTAAATATTTTCTTAAGCGAAGTCCAGAGGACTCTTTTGAGCTCCTGCCCTTCAGGGTTGTTCCTGCTCATCAGATCAGCCTGGGTTACGGGCAGAACAATGATGTTTTCCCAGAGGGTAACGGCCATATCCTGCAACGGTTTTTGTAAACCGGGAACTTCAGGCAGACTACCCCACAAAAAAATGATGTTCGGATTAAACTGATTTTTTACCCTTTCCAATTCAAGTGGTTGCTGGTTCGTATTGATGAGGGCGATATCATCCAGGCTGCATTTACAGGCTTCCAATATTTTTTGAAGAAAAATGAGTTGGTCTTCCGGAATAAACTCGTCGTCGGGATAGTGGACCAAAACACAGATGGAACGCCGATTCATTCCCAAAAAAGAATAAACTGCCGGCTCCACCGGCCGGGTTTCTCCGGGGCTGGCTGAACTAACTGATGGTGCCGGGTCGCGATGGGTAACCAGGATTTCCGGGTACCATGCTGCGATCAGTTCGGGAGAAAGCTGGAGATCATTGATTCCCATAATTATATCTGAAAATTACGGGAGCGGTTTTGTGCGCTCCGGGAATGTTTTGTTTCTTTGTATCATCAAAAATAGCATTTTATGATGGAGACGATGGAGATCCCGGTAACCAGGGTTAAAAGAAGCAGGCTGGCCGAAATGGATTTTGACAATCTGCCTTTTGGCAAATACTTTACTGACCATATGTTGGAAGCAGATTATGCCGACGGTGAATGGAAGAAAGTTTCCATCAGACCCTATCAGCCTATTGCATTCGAACCATCGCTGATGGCCCTGCACTATGGCCAGTCCATTTTTGAAGGTATCAAAGCATACAAACTTAAAAACGGGGATGCGGTCATATTCAGGCCCTATGATAACCTGCGGCGGTTTAATATATCGGCAGAGCGTATGGAAATGCCGGCTGTTACCGAAGATATTTTTATTGAAGGCATGCGCCAGCTGATCGCTCTGGACAAGGAGTGGATACCGGCCAAGGATGAATATTCCCTGTACATCCGTCCTTTTATGTTTGCTACTGATGCTGCCCTGGGTGTCAAGCCTTCGGACACCTATAAGTTCATGATCCTGCTGAGCCCCACCGGGCCCTATTATGCCAGCCCGATGAAAATATATGTGGAAGAAAAATACACAAGAGCCGCACCAGGAGGCGTAGGTTTCGCGAAAAATGCAGGGAATTACGGAGGCAGCCTGAAAGCAGCCACGGAAGCCAGGGCGCAGGGATACGACCAGGTCCTCTGGACCGATGCTTTCGAACACAAGTGGCTCCAGGAAGTGGGTACGATGAACGTTTTTTTTGTATTTGGCCAGACGGCAGTTACGCCCACGCTTGAAGAGGGCACCATACTGGAAGGCGTTACCAGAGATAGTGCAATTCAGGTGCTTCGGGAACTGGGGTTACGGGTTGAAGAAAGAAAGATCAATATAGACGAAGTGGTGGAAGGTCACCGGAGCGGAAAACTGACTGAAATTTTCGGATCCGGGACGGCCGCGACCATCTCATCCATCAAAGAACTTCGTTATAAGGACTATACTATGCATTTTGACGTTTCCGCTTATCAGGCGGCTCCGTCAGTTAAGAAAATTCTAACGGAAATCCGGGAAGGGAAAAGACCGGATAACCACAACTGGCTGGTAAAAGTTTAAGATCAACATTAATTTGGAGAATCCCGGCACGGCTGTTACCTTTGCCGTCCCAAAATTCAAACAGGTTCCGAATGCCTACTATACAACAATTGGTTAGAAAAGGAAGAGAGATCATCCGTGCGAAAAGCAAATCCAGGGCACTGGATTCCTGCCCGCAGCGCCGTGGCGTTTGTACGCGTGTATACACCACCACGCCCAAAAAACCCAATTCAGCCCTTCGTAAAGTGGCTAAAGTTCGGTTAACCAACAAGATCGAGGTGATCGCTTATATTCCGGGTGAAGGGCATAACCTGCAGGAACACAGTATTGTGCTGATACGCGGAGGCCGTGTAAAGGATCTTCCCGGTGTACGTTATCATATCGTACGCGGATCACTGGATACAGCCGGTGTAAAAGATCGTAAAAAGAGCCGCTCCAAATACGGAACCAAGAAAGAAAAAGCGGGTGCAAAACCAGCCGCCAAGAAATAATCAAATTTTAATTACAAATAACTCATGAGGAAGTCACAGGCCAAAAAATTACCACTCGCTCCGGATGCAAAATATAACGACATCCTGGTTACGCGTTTTGTAAACAACCTGATGTGGCAGGGCAAAAAGAATACGGCATTTGGCTTGTTTTACGACGCCATTGACCGTGTTTCCAAACAATCCAACGATAACGGTTACGAGATCTGGAGAAGGGCTTTAAATAATGTAACTCCTGCTGTGGAAGTCAGAAGCCGCCGTATCGGTGGTGCTACCTTCCAGATACCCGCGGAAGTTCGCGCTGACCGAAAGATATCCCTGAGTATCAAGTGGCTGATCCGCTACAGTCGGGAAAGAAACGGTAAGAGTATGGCCGATAAGCTGGCAGGCGAAATCCTGGCTGCAAGCAAGGGCGAAGGTGGCGCTTTCAAGAAAAAAGAAGACACACACCGTATGGCTGAAGCCAATAAGGCTTTTGCCCATTTCAGGATATGACCGAAAATATTTTTTTTACCACCCCGGATTTCCGGGGTTTTTTTTGCGTTGTCCGTTCCAATATAAATGGATTTCCGAGCATGATATAGCAGGAAAATCTAAAGCTGTTCTAAGTTGTATATAAAGCATAAATAAAGCTTGTTTAAACCTTGAATCATTTGATCGGATCCTCGCGTTAATTTTCACATTTCCACATGTCCACATTGCCTTATTATTCAGAGATATTTGGTACCTTTGCGCACCTAATTGGAAAATACGCTTAATTTAAAATAATGGCAGACTTAAAATTTCAAAGAAACTTCGGTATTGCGGCCCACATTGACGCCGGAAAGACGACTACTACCGAGCGCATCCTGCGATATACCGGAAAGATCCATAAAATCGGGGAAGTGCATGACGGAGCGGCCACTACCGACTGGATGGACCAGGAAAAGGAAAGAGGTATTACCATCACTTCAGCGGCCGTTAGTTGCCAATGGAACTTTCCGACCGATAAGGGGAAAGTAGACGCGAACACGAAGAAATATAACTTCAATATCATTGATACGCCAGGTCACGTGGATTTTACCGTTGAGGTAGAAAGATCCCTGCGTGTGCTGGACGGACTGATTGCCCTGTTTTCGGCCGTTGATGGTGTAGAGCCCCAGTCTGAAACCGTATGGCGCCAGGCGAACCGTTATAAAGTACCCCGGATCGGTTTTGTAAACAAGATGGATCGTTCAGGAGCAGATTTCCTGATGGTGGTTACTCAGGTTAAAGAAATGCTGGGAGCCAATGCCGTTCCCCTGCAGTTGCCGATTGGCGCTGAAGACGATTTCAAAGGTGTCGTCGATTTAATCAGAATGAAAGGTGTCATCTGGCATATGGAAACAGAAGGCATGACCTTCGATGAAATTCCAATTCCGGACGACCTGCTGGAGGAAGCCAAGGAATGGAGAGCGAAACTGGTGGAAGCCGTTGCTGAATACGACGACAAACTGCTGGAAAAATTCTTCGTGGATCCAGCGAGCATCACTGAAGACGAAATGCATGAAGCCATCCGCAAGGCGACGATCGATCTGAGCATCGTTCCGATGATGTGCGGATCTTCATTCAAAAATAAAGGTGTGCAAACTGCACTCGATGCCGTTTGCCGTTACCTGCCATCACCCATGGATCTGGAAGATACTCAGGGAACTGATCCAAATACCGGTGAAATCATAACCCGTAAACCGGATCCGAAGGAACCTTTTGCAGCGCTGGCTTTTAAGATCATGACGGATCCATTTGTGGGCCGTCTGGCTTTTTTTCGTTGTTACAGCGGGCGCCTCGAATCAGGTTCTTATGTACTGAATGTTAGGAGTGGTAAGAAAGAGCGCATCAGCCGTATCATGAAGATGTTTGCCAACAAGCAGAATCCAATCGATTTCATCGAAGCCGGTGACATCGGAGCGGCTGTTGGATTTAAAGAAATCAAAACGGGAGATACACTTTGCGATGAGGATCATCCGATCACCCTGGAGAATATGTTTATTCCCGAACCGGTTATTGCGGTAGCCGTTGAACCTAAAACACAAGAGGATGTTGACAAAATGGGAATCGCCATTTCCAAACTCGTGGAAGAAGATCCAACCCTCCGTGTGAATACAGACGAAGAAACCGGTCAGACGATCCTGCGTGGAATGGGTGAGCTTCATCTGGAAATCATCATCGAACGCATGCGCCGGGAATTTAAAGTGGACGTGAACCAGGGTGCTCCCCAGGTTGCTTATAAAGAAGCTTTCAATACCACAATCGAATACCGCGAAGTGTTGAAAAAACAAACCGGCGGTCGGGGTAAATTTGCCGACATACAGTTTGCCATCGGACCTGCGGATGAAGAATGGATCAAAGAAAACGAAGGCAAACATTTTCAATTCGTGAATGATATTTTTGGCGGATCCATCCCGAAAGAATTCATTCCGGCGATTTCAAAAGGTTTTGAAGCATCCATGGTAACCGGTGTTCTGGCTGGTTATCCGATGACCAATATGAAAGTTCGAGTGTTTGACGGAAGTTATCACGATGTGGATTCTGATGCAATGAGTTTTGAAATCTGTGCGAGGTCCGCATTTCGTGAAGCCGGACGCAAAGCAAAACCCATTCTGCTGGAACCGATTATGAGGGTGGAAGTGCTTACACCAGACCAGTATATGGGTGATGTAACCGGCGACTTAAACCGTCGTCGCGGGATTCTGGAAGGTATGGACAGCCGGGCAAATCTCCAGGTGATTAAGGCCAAAGTGCCCCTGAGTGAAATGTTCGGTTATGTGACGCAGCTGCGTTCACTGAGTTCCGGCCGGGCCACATCGACCATGGAATTTTCACATTATGCCCCGGCGCCAAATAATATCGCTGAAGAAGTAATAGCTAAAGTAAAAGGGAAGGGCAAAGTGACTGCTTAATCCTCCTCAACAATACAGCCCCGCTCAGGCGGGGCTTTTTTTTTGAACGGTAGTGAGCTGAGCGCCCATTTGATTATTTTTCCGGATAAATTGTTTGTATGCTTAAACGCTTGCCTCCTCTGAAATATCTGATTTGCTTTCTGGGGACCCTGAGTTTTTTTAGCAGCTCAGCCCAATTATACGACCGGATGACCTGGAGCAGGGACGGAAATAGTTTTTATGTAAGTGAAGATGGAGCCATTCTGGAATTCGGACTTGCAGACCGAAGCCAACATACACTGATCGCTTCACAAAAGCTTATTGTTCCAGGCAAAAAAGAACCGATGGAGGTCAGGAATTTTTTCATCTCAGACGATTTTAAGAAAGTACTGATTTTTACTAACGCCAAAAAAGTGTGGCGTTATGATACACGCGGAGATTATTGGGTGTTTAATTTTTCGGATTCCTCTCTCCACCAATTGGGAAAATCCCTTCCTGGTTCCTCGCTCATGTTTGCAAAATTTTCTCCTGACGGTTCCAAAGCAGCTTACGTAAGTGGCCATAACATTTATGTGGAAGATCTGAGTACACATATTATTAAACCTCTTACGCGAAACGGTTCCCGCAAGATGATCAACGGCACATTCGACTGGGTGTATGAAGAAGAGTTAAACTGCCGAGACTGTTTCCGCTGGAGTCCTGATGGCAAGGCGATTGCATTCTGGCAGATCAACGACAGCAGTACACGTGACTACTACATGTTGAATACCACCGATTCTGTGTATTCGCGGGTTATACCGGTTGAATATCCGGTAGCCGGGCAAATGCCTTCTCCGTTTAAAATTGGCGTGGTTCAGGTAAATGACGCGCAGACGAGCTGGATGAAAATTCCGGCTGATACAAAAAACGGCACCTACCTGCCCCGGATGGAATGGGCCTCCAACAGCCAGGAATTGATAACACAGCGCATGAACAGGAATCAGAATGAAACGGATGTTCTGCTCTGTGATGTGAAAACAGGAAATTCCCGTATTGTTTATTCTGAAAAAGATGCTGCCTGGATTGATGTGCTTTCCGAATGGGATGACGATTACAAAATGGGTGGATGGGATTGGTTAAACAAGGGTTCTGAATTTTTGTGGGCAAGTGAAAAAGACGGATGGCGTCATTTGTATCGCATCAGCCGGGACGGGAAAAATCAGGTGCTGATCACATCGGGCAATTACGACGTGATTGATATCACGCTGGTTGATGAAAAAAACAACCTTCTGTATTTTATGGCTTCCCCTGATAACGCCACCCAATCCTATTTGTACAGATGTTCCTTGGATGGCAAAACGCCTGCGGTACGCATTACGCCTGCCAATGAGCCGGGCACTCATGACTATGAATTGTCGCCTAACGGGAAATATGCGAGTCACCGCTACTCCAATTATTATACACCGATGGACGGAGAATGGATTACCCTTCCGGATCATCAGCCGGTGAGCGGTAGTCTGGGTGTTAAACCGGTGAATCCTGCCGATAGCGCCGCTTCCAATATTTCCTTTTTTAAGATCACAACGGCCGACGGGGTGAATATGGACGGCTGGATGCAAAAACCGGTGCCTTTTGACCCGACAAAAAAATATCCTGTTTTGTTCTTTGTATACACCGAACCCGGTTCGGCAACAGTAAAGGATGTTCACGGTGTAACCCACTGTCCCGTGTATCCTGGCGACCTGGCTAAAGAGGGATATATCTACATCTCACTGGATAATCGGGGCACCCCGGCACCTAAGGGAGCAGCATGGAGAAAATCCATCTATCGTAAAATCGGGCAATTGAATATCCACGACCAGGCCCAGGCAGCGACTGAAATACTCCGCTGGCCCTTTGTAGATACCTCCCGGATCGCGGTTTGGGGCTGGAGCGGTGGCGGATCGGCAACCCTGAACCTGATGTTTCAGCATCCGGAAATCTATAAAACCGGACTTTCCATCGCGGGCTTGAATAACCTGCAAACTTATGATAACATCTACCAGGAGCGTTATATGGGTAACCCGTTGGAAACCAAGGCAGACTATATTAAGGGATCTCCCATAACCTATGCCGGCCAGCTACAGGGAAACCTGTTGTATGTTCACGGCAGCGGGGACGACAATGTCCACTACGACAATGCGGAAATGCTCATTAACGAGCTGGTCAGGTATAACAAGGCCTTTCAGTTTATGGAATATCCCAACCGGACCCACGCGATCAATGAAGGCCCGGGAACGACAGAGCATCTTAATAATCTTTTCAAAAACTATCTCAATGCACACTGCCCGGGCGGGGGTAAATAATTCTCAAAATACCTGTATAATTCTTTGACAGTTTATCCCTTAACCCATACCTTTGCATCCCGTTCAAAAAACGGGCATTGACATATGTCTCAACGAATCAGGATCAAATTACAGTCTTACGATCACAATCTGGTGGACAAATCTGCCGAGAAGATCGTGAAAACAGTTCGTAGTACAGGCGCCGTGGTAACCGGCCCCATTCCTTTACCCACAAGGAAGAAGGTATTTACCGTTTTGCGTTCGCCGCATGTCAATAAAAAAGCACGTGAACAATTCCAGCTGCATACGCACAAGCGTTTGCTGGATATTTATACGTCCACCTCAAGAACTGTTGATGCTTTATCCAAACTGGATTTGCCATCGGGAGTTGATGTGGAAATTAAAGCCTGAGTAAAAATTCCATCTGCCAAACCTGCATCCGAAAGATCAGGCCAAAACAGCGCTGGATGATTTGAAAAGAAATATGAACAAGCCGTTCGGGGTTTGTTTACAACCGGTACTTCCTCCGTCCCGCCTTAGGTGGGATTCTAAACGAGTCGGAATTAAGCCAGGGCCTGTCCTTCGCTAAAGCTCCGGCGGGCAAGGGAAAAGGTCGGTTGCAAACGGGGGATTGAAATCAGTATCAGCTTTTTCAAAGCTAAGCCGACTGCTGATTGTCCTTAGACTCCAGGCACAAACCAATAAAAAATGAAAGGTTTAATTGGAAAGAAAGTTGGAATGACCTCTGTCTTCACCCCGGATGGTAAGCAGGTTGCCTGTACCATTATTGAAGCGGGTCCCTGTGTTGTTACACAGGTGAAAACCACTGAGACCGACGGTTACAATGCCCACCAGATCTCCTTCGGAGAAAAGAAAGAAAGGCTGGTTCTCGCTTCTGAAAAGAACCACTTCGCCAAATCAAATACCACAACAAAACAATTCATCAGGGAATTCCGCAATTTTTCTTTAGAGAAAAATCTGGGGGATGCGCTTACCGTTGACATTTTCACTGAAGGTGAAATCGTTGAAGTGGTTGGCACATCCAAGGGAAAAGGGTTCCAGGGTGTCGTTAAGCGTCATCATTTTCACGGGGTCGGCGGGCAGAGCCATGGTCAGCATGACCGTAGCCGTGCACCGGGATCACTGGGAAACTCTTCTGATGCTGCCCGCGTTATGAAAGGTATGAAAATGGCCGGCCGTATGGGTGGTGACCGCGTAAAACTGAAAGGTTTGAAAGTGGTTAAGATATTCGCGGAAAAAAATTATCTGCTGATTGCCGGCTCTGTTCCGGGCCACAATGGTTCCATTGTATACGTTCAGAAGTAAAAACCAATTAAAGAGATTCACATGCAAGTAGATGTAGTAAATATAAAAGGTAAAAAAACGGGCCGTACGCTGGAACTGCCTTCAGATATTTTTGAAACGGAGCCGAATGATCACGTGATATACCTGGCCGTTAAGCAGTACCTGGCTGCACAACGTCAGGGTACGCATAAGGTTAAGACCCGTATGGAAGTGAAAGGCTCTTCCAAAAAACTGCACAAGCAAAAAGGTACCGGTGGTTCCCGTAAGGGTAATATCCGTAACCCGTTGTATAAAGGCGGGGGAACGATCTTCGGACCCAAGCCCCGCGGATATGATTTCAAGCTGAACAGGAAAGTAAAAGACCTCGCAAAAATTTCCGCCCTGTCTTACAAAGCCAAGGCGAATGCCATCCTGGTCGTGGAAGACTTTGAATTCAAAGAGCCAAAAACCAGCGAAATGGTGAGTGTAATCAGCGGACTGAAACTGGAAGGGAAAAAGGCCCTGTTTGTGGTTCCTGAGCACAATGAAAACCTGCACCTCAGTCTGCGGAACATTCCGAACCTGGAGAGCAGTCAGCTGGCCGATGTGAACACCTATCATATCGTAAACGCGGAAGTGCTGGTGTTGATCGAATCTGCTGCAAAAATGTTTGTGGGAGAAGAAGAAGTGACAGCTTAGTAATTAGCGAATTAAGAAATTTGAAAATTTTGGTACAATGAAATCAAGTGAAGTTTTAATACGCCCGATACTGACTGAAAAAGCAAATGCGCAGCAGGAAAAACTCCGTCGTTTTGCTTTTAAAGTGGATACCCGCGCCAACAAGCTGGAGATCAAAAAGGCCGTGGAAGATTTTTACGGTATTACTGTGGTGGATGTGAATACAGTAATTGTACCGAGCAAGGCAAGATCCAGGTCTACCAAGGCCGGACTGATTGTCGGACGCAAACCAGGATATAAGAAAGCCCTGGTGACTGTGGCAGAAGGTGAAACGATTGATTTGTATTCGAATATTTAAATAATAGTAAAGAATGGCAGCAGCTGCCGCGAAAGCTGAAATTATCAAAATAAATATTCCGGAAAATTCATATGGCACTTAAAAAATTTAAACCAGTCACAGCAGGAACCCGTTGGAGAATTGGCAATGCATACGCAGAAATTACTTCGGATACGCCTGAGAAATCATTGCTGGAAGTGATCACCCGTACCGGTGGACGTAACTCCCAGGGACGACGGGCGATGCGTTATATCGGCGGCGGTCATAAAAAAATGTACCGTGTGATTGATTTCAAGAGGGATAAGAAAGATATCGTCGGCAAAGTGGTTTCCATTGAATATGATCCCAACAGGACTTCATTCATCGCGCTGATTCATTACAACGATGGGGAAAAAAGATATATCCTGGCACCGCAGGGGCTCCAGGTAGGCGGTCATGTGAAGGCCGGTGATGCCGTAGCACCTGAAATCGGGAACGCATTACAGATGAAAAACATTCCGCTGGGTACCAACGTACACAATGTGGAAATGCAACCCGGACAGGGGGGCAAGCTGATCCGCAGCGCAGGTACAACAGCCCAGCTGACCAATAAGGAAGAAAAATATGCCGTATTGAAAATGCCTTCCGGAGAACTGAGAAAAATTTTGATCAACTGTTATGCGACGGTGGGCGTAGTATCCAACAGCGACCACAGTCTGCAGAGTATGGGCAAAGCCGGCCGTAATCGCTGGAGGGGTATCCGTCCGCGTGTACGTGGTGTAGCGATGAACCCGGTTGATCATCCGATGGGTGGTGGTGAAGGTAAAGCATCCGGTGGCCAGCCACGTTCAAGGAATGGTCAGTACTCAAGAGGTCTGAAAACAAGAACCAGAGGAAAAGGAAGTGACAAGCTGATTATTCAAACGAAGAAAGGGAAAAAGATAGGTAAGTAATTAATAAAGGAAATGTAAGAATGAAATTCATTTTCACAGTTCCACATTTTCACATTTTCACACTTGTATTATGGGTCGTTCAATAAAAAAAGGTCCTTACGTAGATGCCAATCTGGAAACGAAAGTTCTAAGCATCAACGAAGGAAAAGGCAAGAAAGGGGTGATTAAAACCTGGAGCCGCCGGTCGACAATTACACCGGACTTCGTGGGGCACACTTTTGCCGTGCACAATGGCAATAAGTTCATACCCGTGTATGTAACGGAATTTATGGTGGGTCATAAGCTGGGTGAGTTTGCGCCGACCAGAAACTTTAAAGGACACTCGAGCAAGAAGATTGCTGAATAGGCCGGAGGCTTGAAGCGTAAAGCTTGAGGCCATTTGAAAAAAAGAACGATAAAAAACAAGTAGTTTAAAATATAAGAAGAGCCCCAAGCCTCAAGCTTCAAGCTTCAAGCATAAAAGGTCTTCTTCCTAAAAGGGAAAACAATGGAAGCATTAGCTAAACTGAAAAATTACCCTACGTCGCCACGAAAAATGCGACTGCTGGCAGATGAGATTAGAGGTCTTCAGGTGGAGAAAGCCCTGGCCCTTCTGGAACATCATCCGCAGCATTCTTCCACACCTTTGTATAAACTACTCTGGTCTGCAGTGAAGAACTGGGAACTGAAGAACGAAAGCAAAAGTGCGGCTGATGCCGGCCTGGTAGTGAAAACTATATTTGTGGATGGTGCGCGCGTGTTAAAGCGGATGCGCCCGGCTCCACAAGGTCGCGGTTACCGGGTTCGCAAGCGGAGTAATCATGTGACGCTTATTGTGGATGAAAAAAAGTAAAAAAGAATAAGTAAAAAAATAAAAAATTGGAGGTCTTTTAAATGGGTATCATTTTCAAATTTCCACATTTTCAAATTTTCAAATCAATCAGATAAATGGGTCAGAAAACAAATCCTATAGGTGCGAGGCTGGGAATCATCCGCGGTTGGGAGTCCAACTGGTTCGGTAATAAAAGAGATTATTCTGTCAAACTGATAGAAGACAACAAGATCAGAACCTATCTCAATGCGCGTATCAACAAAGGGGGTATTGCCAAGATTGTGATCGAGCGTACGCTTAATAAACTAATCGTAACGATACATACATCCAAGCCTGGTATCATCATTGGAAAGGGCGGTGGAGAAGTTGACCGTATCAAGGAAGAGTTGAAGAAACTGACCGGCAAAGAAGACGTCCAGATTAATATCCTGGAAATCAGAAGGCCCGAGCTGGATGCCAATATCGTTGCCGATACCATTGCACGCCAGATCGAAAACCGCATCAATTACAAAAGAGCCATCAAGATGGCCATCGCTTCAGCGCTCCGCATGGGTGCCGAAGGAATCAAAGTAAAAGTTGGTGGTCGCCTGGGAGGTTCTGAAATCGCCCGTTCTGAAGAAATCAAATCAGGCCGTACGCCTTTACATACACTCCGCATGGATATTGACTACGCTAATGTGTTTGCGCTGACTGTGTATGGAAAAATCGGCGTGAAGGTTTGGATCTGCAAGGGTGAAGTGCTTACCAAGCGCGACCTGAATCCGAATTTCGTTGGTGGAAAAACCGATGTCAGCGACCGCAGGGAGAGAAGGGATGAAATTCGTGACCGTGAAGATCGCGGTCGTGGTGGTGAAAGAAGACCTGGTGGTGGTGGCGGAGAACGCAGAAGTGGAGGAGGTGGTGGAAGGAGGTAGTCCTAATTATCAAATTTTCAAACTGAACTAAGATGTTACAGCCCAAGAGGACGAAACATAGAAAGGCACAAAAAGGGAGAATTCGTGAAGTTGCCAAAAGAGGAACTGATATTTCCTTTGGCTCTTACGGACTGAAGGCCCTGGAAGGAATTTGGTTAACGAACCGTCAGCTGGAAGCTGCACGTCAGGCACTCACCCGGTCGATGAAAAGAGAAGGGAATGTGTGGATCCGGGTATTTCCGGACAAGCCGATCACCAAGAAACCACAGGAAGTGAGAATGGGAAAGGGTAAGGGTAATCCGGAATACTGGGCTGCCGTAGTGGAACCGGGACGTATGCTTTTTGAAGCAGATGGTGTTACAGAAGCCGTTGCGAAAGAAGCTTTGTTACTGGCTGCGCAGAAGCTGCCGATCAAAACCAAATTCGTGGTTCGCCATGATGTGATTGCGTTATAATTCAAATTTATTAAGATGTCAAAGAGAAATGATTTTGTAAACAGCCTGAAGGACCTGAGTGAAACAGACCTTACGTCTAGGATACGGGAAGATGAACAGCGTTTAAAAAAGCTTGAATTTGCACACGCGATATCACCGCTGGAAAGCCCGGTAAATATCCGTTTGCTCAGAAAAGACATTGCACGGCTGAAAACAGAATTGACCAAAAGGAAAATCGGCAAACCGGCCCTGGCAAAAGCTTAGAAACTCTGAGTTTCAGTAAGGAACTGATTTACAAAATATCAAATTAGCATTATGTTAGATAGAAATTTAAGGAAAACAAGAATCGGGGTGGTCAGCAGCAACAAAATGGATAAGACCGTGGTTGTTGCCGTTGAAAGAAAAGTTCAGCATCCGATTTACGGAAAGTTCCTGAAAAAGACAACCAAGTTTCATGCTCATGATGAAAAGAACGAATGCAGTATCGGTGATACGGTTCGCATCATGGAAAGCCGCCCATTGAGTAAGACCAAACGCTGGCGCCTGGTTGAAATCGTGGAGAAAGCGAAATAAAGTTCATTCTAAAAAAAGTATTACATGATACAGCAGGAAAGCAGACTAAACGTTGCAGATAATAGCGGAGCCAAGGAAGTATTGTGCATCCGTGTGTTGGGAAACAGCGGCCAGGATTATGCTAAAATCGGAGATAAAATTGTGGTAACTGTAAAGGACGCATTGCCTGCCGGGGGTATCAAGAAAGGAACCGTGACCAAGGCCGTCATAGTTCGCACGAAGAATAAGTTACGCCGCAAAGACGGGTCTTATATTCGTTTTGACGACAACGCGGTGGTGCTGTTGAATCCAAGCGATGAGCCCAGGGGTACACGTATTTTCGGACCGGTAGCACGTGAACTGCGTGATAAAGGCTACATGAAAATTATTTCGTTAGCTCCTGAAGTGCTTTAAGCTGGAGGCTTGAAGCGTAAAGCTTGAGGCCTATCACTGAAGAGAAAGATAAAATTTAGTTGTTTAAATATGTAGAAGAGCTTCAAGCCTCAAGCCTCGCGCTTCCAGCTTAAAAAGGTCTTCAGCAAAAAAAGAAAGAAATGGATAACAGATTCAGACCCAAATTCAATATTAAGAAGGGTGACAAAGTAGTGGTCATTACGGGTGACGACAAAGACCTGAAAAAATCGCGCAAGGTGCTGGAAGTTTTTCCGGACGATGCCAAAGTGCTGGTTGAAGGAGTCAATATCGTAACCAAACATACAAAACCTTCGGCCCAGAATACCAAGGGTGGTATTGTAAAGCTTGAAGCACCTATCCATATATCGAATGTGCTGCTCTGGGATGCCAAAACCGGCGGCCCTTCTAAAACAAAACGCACCAGGGAAAACGGTAAACTTGTTCGCATAGCTAAAAAATCAGGGGAGGTAATTAAATAATGAGCACAACGAAATACACTGCCCGCCTGGCAGAAAAATACAAAAAGGATGTTGTTCCCGCGTTGATGAAAAAATTCGGATACACATCTGTTATGCAGGCGCCCAAACTGGAAAAAATCTGTCTGAACCGCGGAATCAATGGAGCAGTATCCGATAAGAAACTGGTGGATATCAGTATCGAAGAGCTGACAACCATAACGGGGCAGAAAGCCGTTCCCACCATTTCCAAAAAGGATATTTCCAATTTCAAATTGCGTAAGGGAATACCCATTGGAGCCCGGGTAACCCTGCGTGGTATTAAAATGTATGAATTCTTGGATCGTCTGGTTGCGTCTGCACTTCCCCGTGTTCGGGATTTCAAAGGCGTAAATGAAAAGGCTTTTGACGGTCGCGGCAACTATACCATGGGTATTACGGAACAGATCATTTTCCCGGAAGTGGATATTGACAAGGTGAACAAGATTACCGGTTTGGACATCACTTTTGTGACAACAGCGAATACCAACGAAGAAGCATATGAATTGCTGAAGGAGCTGGGCATGCCTTTCAGGAATGCGAAGAAAGAAAATGCCGACTAATAAAAGGAACTGAAATAAATCAATTAATAAAAATTCATGGCCAAAGAATCAGTCAAAGCCAGACAAAGGAAACGGGAAGTGCTGGTTGCACGATATGCTGAAAAACGTGCTGCTTTAAAAGCCGCAGGTGATTATAAAGCACTTGACCTGCTGCCCAAAAATGCATCACCCGTACGTCTCAAAAACCGTTGCCAGTTAACGGGCAGACCCCGTGGATATATCCGCTACTTCGGCGTATCCAGGAATATGTTCCGCGATATGGCACTGCAGGGAAAGATTCCGGGTGTCAGAAAGGCGAGCTGGTAATTCAGTTGACGGTTAACGGTTGACCGTTGACGGTGGTGAAAGTTGAAGTTCAGAATAAAG
>DATCAO010000042.1:0-2645 GCA_036512575.1 Puia sp. | reverse complement strand
TCAGATATGGGCACCATCTTAAATGTGGACAGGTCGCCTTTCAGGCTGTTTGAAGCCCTTGTACCCGCAGACACACCGCCATAACTGACGATACCAGCGGCTTTATATTCCCATTCCTGCGAAAGATATTCCAATGCATTTCTGAGCGGAGCCGGATAATTAAAATCATATTCTGCCGTCACAAAAATAAATGCATCAGCCTCCTCTATTTTCGCGCTCCATCTTTTCGAATGCGCGTGTTCATATTTTTTCAACCTGGGATGGTTCGCTTCATCCATCATCGGCAGGTTGATCTCTCCCAGGTCCAACACCTCCACTTCAAAACCACCATGGGCTTTTGCTTTTCCTTCGATCCATTCCGTTACAATAGGTCCCTTCCTGCCGGGTCTCACCGTAGAAGAAATAATTTTTAGTTTATACATGTCGTATTTTAAATTATGGGTATCGGGTTGAATAACATCCGCACAGATAAGTTGTTCAGGGGAATGAAAATTGATATATAACTGTATTCATGAATACCAGAGGTTTTTTACATGATTCGGGTAGTATCATCAAAACGGCTTCCACTGGCTTTCTGGACGACAAAGTACTGAAGCTAAGCGGTTCCCTGGCCTTTACCATGGTTTTTTCCATGGGGCCCCTGATCCTGATCATCATCACGACGACGAGCTTTTTCTTTGGCCGGGAAGCAATCGAAGGCCGGGTATACAGTCAGTTGGAAGGATTTCTCGGCCATGATACCGCGTTCCAGTTGCAGGAAATCATCAAACATGCCGCGATCAGCAACAAAACCACGCTGGCCACCGCCATCGGCATTATTTTATTGTTCATAGGAGCCACCAGCGTTTTTTCGGAAATGCAGGACTCGATCAATATGATCTGGGGGTTAAAATCCAAACCAAAAAAAGGGTGGGTGTCATTTCTGAAAAACCGCTTCCTCTCCTTCTCCGTCATCATTGGGTTGGGGTTTTTATTACTCGTTTCCCTTTTTATTTCCGCCATGGTCTCAGCATTTGGCGACCGCCTGAAATCACTGGTCCCCGGCGTTTCCACCCCTTTACTCTATATCATCAACATGGGTGTCAGCCTGGGACTTTCGGGATTCATATTCGCTGTAATATTCAAAGTGCTGCCCGATGGCCGGGTGGGTTGGAAGGATGTATTTGTGGGCGCAGCGGCGACGACTTTTTTATTTATGCTCGGAAAATTTGCAATCTCCTATTATATCTCGAAGACGAATGTGGGTTCCATGTACGGCGCGGCCGGAGCACTGGTCGTATTGCTCCTGTGGATTTACTATTCTTCCGTCATTTTATATTTCGGTGCAGAATTCACGCATGCTTATGCGTTGCATTCCGGTCGCCCGATCAAACCGGCTAAATATGCCGTGGCATATAAGGAAGTGGAAGAAACTTAAAAATGCTGGTCTGCGATCTCCTGGCAGATATAAGTACGCCCGGAATAGACTTCGGTAATCGCTTTAAATATTTCGTCGGGAGAGGAATTCTTCGACAGGTATCCCCGGGCGCCACTCTTCATCATTTTTTCAGCATAGTCTGACTCGATATGAAATGACAGACCGATGATTTTTATTTCAGGACAATTTTTTTTGATCAGCTGGGTGGCCTCAATACCGCTGATCCCGCGGAGCCTGATGTCCATGATTACAATGTCCGGACAGAGTCGACCCGATAATACAATGGCCTCTTCCCCGCTCTCGCAAACACCGATCACTTTGAATCGTTTGTCGTTCCTGAGTAAAAAATCCCACGCCTTCCTGATCAGTGGATGATCGTCCACAAAGAGTATACTAATCTGCTTCATAACCAACTTCCGCAAAGATGGTGTACCTATGGTTACCAAACCTTGACAAATCAACTGGGATTCTTTGATTTTCAATCAAATGCAGTCCGATAACTCACGGGAGAACGGCTCTCAAACCGCTTGAAAAAAGTTGTAAAATAGTTGGGATCGCTGAAACCCATCTGGTTAGCGATTTCCTTGATGGGTAATTTCGTAGAATGAAGGAGATACTTGATTTCAAGCAAGATCCTGTTCTGAATAGACTCTTTAGCAGACATCCCCGTGTGCTTTTTTACCAGCGCATTCAAATGATTGGGGTGCATCGACAATTGGTCTGCGTAAAATTTTACGGAATGTTCTTTCGAAAAATGGATGTCCATCAAATCAAGAAATTGCTTGATGATATTTGAAACCGCTCCGCCTGCTGACCCTGTATCCACTTGTCCGGAGAGGCGTTCTCCCAGGATCAGGAGCTCCAGAATCTTCACGGCAATAAATTCAGTATTCGCTTTATCCTTTAGTTTTTTTTCCCGCAGGATGGATTCCAGGATCCGGCCAACTTCCTCGGCCTGTTCGTCAGCGAGATAAATATCCGGTCGCACAGATCCGGTCAGCCACATTTTGTTGGCCAGCATCTGGTGCGAGATATTATTTTGTAAAAAGAAATCCAGGTTGAACAACAATACAAATCCTTCCGAATCTGTCGTCCAGTTTTCGCTGGAAACAATTACGCGGGAAGGAATTACAAAGAAGGCATTTTTCCTGGCTTTAAATTTATAGATCCCGGTAACCAGATCACCTTCCCCCTGTCTCAGAAAACAAACGCGATAATAGGACCATCT
>DATCAO010000041.1:0-2208 GCA_036512575.1 Puia sp. | reverse complement strand
GACACTGCCACCCACCCAGCTGAGGTCTTTGTTGTATCGCACACCAATCATTTTTCCTTTGCTCAGGCGTGCCAGGTTGATAGCGGGTTTCGGTCTTGCAGAACCCTCCGGCCACATATACATAATCCGGATTTCAACTTTGGCCGGAATATCCGGTGTTTGAATAACGGGAGCATAATTTACTTTTCGCTGCAAGATCCAGTTTTCCGGATCCTTTACCGCAGACAGGTCTCCCGGTTTGATGTCTATGACCACACCCTGGCCCGCAAAGGAAAAAAGCGGTTTCAATACATAATTTTCCAGATCGGTGGGAATGGGTTTTACCTGGTCCAGGAAACGGGTTTCCGGTACCTGGGGATGCTGGATAAAAGGCAGGGTGTATTTTGAAATACGGTAGAACCAGTTGGGGTGCGGTATCCATTCAACATCCCAATCGGCGGCCAGGTCAATATGTTTTCCGAGAATTTCTTTTTGAGCATGCAGATCATCAAAAATGATCCGGTTATAAATACGTTTTACAAGGGTTTTCTTTTTCTTTTCACCTTGAAGATAATACAGCTGATTTCCTTCAGCAATGAGTTCGGTTATGCATACCGGTTGGATGCCAAAATAATCCTGTGTACAATAAAAGTCCACCCTTGTCTTTTGTTCATGCGGTTTAATCTCCAGCAGGATGGTGTGCCCGGGGTCTTCGCCGTTCAACAGGATTTCTCTTAAATCCTTCAGATAGGATTCCCGGTTATAGCCGCCAAGATATTGAGTGAGCCCGGTGGTTACCGGGAAATATTTCTGAATGGTTTCCGGGTAAAAAACCTGGAATGCGTACAGGGTTGGGAATCCCTGCATTTCGATCAGTTGTGGCTCGAGCTCATTTTTTTCGCTGAGGCAGACACCAAAATCGAATGCGATGAATTGCGGGCGGTGTTCTTTTCCCGGAATAAAATCAACAGCCGGGATGGCTTTCTGGGAGTCGCTCATAAAACCGGGTGCGGTAATAATATCTACGATGGATTCGCAGGCACTGATCATTTTTATTTGAAAATCCGGCTGCACAAATACCGGAGTTTCCGCCACGCGAAATTCAATGGCACCCGGATGTTTATTATCCAGTTCTTTCAGGAAGGACCGGTATTTCTCTTCCGTAAAATACTCATTGAATAATTTGCGTAAATGAGGGATCATACATTTTCAAATTCTTCTCGCCGTATTCAGGAAATTCGGGATGACGTTTGCATAGGTTTTCCGGATTTTATCCGGGTCATTCAGGTGCAGGATCATGCTTTTCCATTTTTCCTCTCCATATCCTTCTATCACGGTTTTCTTTTTATCGGCCCGTTGCAGGTACATACTCATGCCGGTAGCATCAGCTTCAGGATGAAACTGGGTACCCAGCATGTATTCATTGAAACGGATGGCCATAATCGCTCTTTGCAGGGGCACATGGGGTCTTTCTTTTTCGATGGCGAGCACATGGGCGCCCTTTTTTTTCATATCTCCCCTGTCTTCCTCGATCACCTGATAATCCCGGCTGTCTACAGCATAAAATGGATCGCGCAGGCCATGGAAAACCGCCTCATGTTTTCCTTCAGCTTTCATATGCATTGGGAAAACCCCGAAAGCGGTAGATTTCCTTTTAGTTACTTTGCCCGTTTTAAAAAAACGACAGGCGAGCTGGAACGAATGACAAATGAACAGCACATACTTCTTATCGGCTTCACTGGCTACTTTGTTGTGTTTCACCAACCCATGGAGCCAATCCATGTATTTGGTATCCCAGGAAACGCCTTCGGTTTCCAACGGGCTGCCAGGACCACCGCTGGATAAATAAATGTTATACGAAAGGTCTGGCAGTTCTTCTTTCAGGCGGACGTCGTATATTTTAGACACTACAGGTAAACCCTTAGCATGGCTGTATTCCTGTAAAATTTGTTGTATACAACGCATCCCTTCATTTGGCCTTCCCTCGTAAAGATCAAGTATTGCAACACGTAACTCATGATTCATCCTGCAAATATCTTCAAAAAATTCTGTTATGGCTGCAGCAAAAAACGGTTCCCGGATAAAATTGCGATTGGGCAATTATATCCGGGTTTTACTGTCTTTCCCTGAATGGCTGATTATTGTGCCGGGGAATCTGGTGGAAGCTTTGGAGGTGAACGTTTCTCGCTGGGAAAGACGTTGTCTATTTCCCGGCCGGTCAGTACTATT
>DATCAO010000040.1:0-3502 GCA_036512575.1 Puia sp. | reverse complement strand
TTGATTGTTAATGCTTTCATTTGCAATTAGACAACATTAGCCTTAAGCTTTGAGCTTTAAGCTTTATGCTTATTTTCGCAGATTATTTGAAACAAACAGCCTGCAGTATGAAAATGGTAGACTCTTTTGAAAAGATTCCATTGGAAATTTTCCCTGATGCACAAACCGGATCCGAATTCGTGGCCAGGCAAATCGCCGAGCTCATCCGTGAAAAGCAAAAAAACAAAAAACCCTGTGTACTTGGTCTTTCCACAGGAAAATCTCCTTTGAAATTATATGCTGAACTGATCCGGATGCACCGGGAAGAAGGCCTTAGTTTTCGTAATGTGGTATCTTTTAACCTGGATGAATATTATCCGATTGAACGATCAGCCCCGCAAAGTTATTTCCGTTTCATGAACGAAAATCTGTTTAGCCATATTGATATAGATCCTAAGAATTGCCATATTCCGAATGGCGAATTACCGAAGGATGAAATGAAATCTTTTTGCACCGGGTATGAACTGGCCATCGCCGAAGCCGGTGGCATTGATTTGCAAATTCTGGGAATAGGTTCTAACGGACATATTGGTTTCAATGAACCGGGTTCAAGCCGGTTTTCTAAAACACGTGTAACCCCGCTGGATAATTCCACCCGTTTGTCCAATGCGGGAGATTTTGAAAGTGTTACACAGGTACCCCGTTTATCGGTTTCGATGGGCATCAGTACCATACTTAAAAGCAGGAAAATAATCCTGATGGCCTGGGGAAGCAGCAAAGCGCCGGCTGTGCAGAAATCTCTCGAAGGTCCGGCTACTGAAGAAATGCCGGCCTCACTGCTTCAGCAACATGAAGACACCCTGTTTGTCTGTGATGAGCCCGCGGCATCCGACCTCACCCGTTTCAAAGCCCCCTGGCTTACCGGAGACTGTGACTGGAACGGAGATATCCTGCGCAAGGCCGTTGTGAATACCGCTCTTAAACTCGAAAAACCGATTTTAAGCCTGACGGACAAAGATTATAATGATCATGGATTGAGTGATCTGCTGGCCGTAAAGGGAGATGCCTATGAGATCAATCTCGAAGTTTTTTACATGTTGCGTGATAGCATTACCGGATGGCCCGGAGGAAAAAATCAGCCATTGCCCAATGCTCCGGAACGTATGGAACCCTACCCAAAAAGATGCCTGATTTTCTCTCCGCATCCCGACGACGATATTATTTCCATGGGTGGTACATTCATGCGACTGCATGATCAGGGTCATGAAGTCCACGTAGGCTACCAGACTTCAGGAAATATCGCCGTGACAGATGAATTTGTAACCCGTTTTATCGATTTCGCAGTAGGATTTGAGTCGATGTTTGGCATTGACAATAAAAGATCCAGTGAAATTCTCAGCAACGCCAAACAGTATTTAATGGAGAAAAAATCTTCCGGTATTGACTCACCGGAAATCAGGAATATTAAAGGGCTTATCCGGCGTTGTGAAGCCAGCGCAACCTGCCGTTATGTGGGCATCCCCGAAACGGGCATCCATTATCTGAACCTGCCCTTTTATGAAACCGGTACCATCGAGAAAAAACCGATGAGCGAAGAAGATGTGCAGATCACTATGGCTTTATTGCAAAAAATTAAACCCCACCAGGTCTATTGTGCCGGCGACCTTGCGGACCCCCACGGCACCCACAAGGTATGCCTGGATGTGGTTTTTGAGTCGATGCATCGTCTCAAAAAAGCAGGAGAACCCTGGGTTAAAGACTGTTGGGTTTGGTTATATAAAGGCGCGTGGCAGGAATGGGACGTCAGCGAAATCGAAATGGCCATTCCCATGAGCCCCGATCAGGTTTTGAAGAAACGGTTTGGCATATTTATACACCAGTCGCAAAAAGATATGGTTCCCTTCCAGGGTTCTGACAGCAGGGAGTTTTGGCAGCGGGCTGAGGACAGAAATGCGAGTACAGCCGATCTGTATGCCCAGCTGGGACTCACCAAATATGCGGCTATGGAGGCGTTTAAAAGATGGTATTTTTAGGCTAAGGGCCTGAAGCCCGAGGTTTAATGCTTAAGGCAAAAGGCTTAAGGCATAAGGCTTAAGGCATAAGGCATGTTGATATTATTATATGTGAAAAAGGTTCATTCCTTGACTTAGATCAATTTCTTTTGAAAAAAACTGATGTTGCAGGAAGAAAAAACAAGCCCTGAAGACGTTTTGGGTGATATAAAAAATAACCGTTCTGCCCCGGGCCCCGAGTCCTCCACTTTAGATCCCTCATGGGCCAAAGCATGGAAAATTCCCTCATACAGAATGAAATTATGGTCAGGCCTGGTGGTTTTGGCTGGCATATTCATGGCACTGCCTTTCTTTTTTCAGGCAATCGAAGCCAGAAACGGAATCTTTTTTACCGATTGGTTTTTGCAATGGCTGCCTGCCCATAATGTCTCTGTCGCCGTTTTCTTCCTGATCTGGTCTTGCTGCCTGATTCTCGTAATCCGCATCTATAGGGATCCCATGATCATGCTGGTCACTCTGTGGACCTATAACGGCGTAACCCTGCTCAGAATGGCCTGTATTGGCCTGATATCATTAAATCCGCCCGCAGGACTCATACCCATGGCCGATCCGATTACCAACCAGTTTTACGGTGCCCATTATATTACGCACGACCTTTTTTTTTCGGGACATACCACCACGGTTTTCCTGGTTTTTTTATGCCTGAAGAAAAAAACGGACCGTCTCTATGCCCTGCTGGCCTCTTTGCTACTGGGGTTTTTACTGTTGATTCAGCATGTGCATTATACCGTGGATGTGCTGGCGGCTCCTGTTTTCACTTATGCCGTTTTTCGGTTAAGCCTGCTATTTACATATAAGGAAAAAGAAGCGCTTATTCCGGTCCGAAAGAACTGATTAAAGAGATTTTTTGCGGATACCAAGCCGTATATTTAGACGTTTTATTGAGCCGGGGTAAACCCCGCCCCTGAATAAGAATTTAGGAGGGGGCTGGTTAATAGGACTTTATTCATTAATTTTGCCGGTAATAAAAAATACATCATTATTTTTAAGTTAATTTCATCCTGTTAAAACATGGGTTTTTTGCAGACTGTTTTCCCTGCTAAAGACTTAAATGCTACCATGATATGAAAAAATTACTATGCCCTGAATTCTTTCTAGGTGATAAGGTAACCCCGGAGCAAGCAGCTTTTTTCCATAAAAATGGGGTGATCGTATTTAGAAATGTTTTGAAGCCTGAAACCGTTGCCTTTTTTATCCACGAATTAAACAGGATAGAAAAGAAATTACTCGATGAAGGCGTAGATAAAATCAATGGCGTACCGCTCAAGTTTGGAAAAGACTATAATGGGCAAACTATCATCCAGCGCCTGTGCTTTCTCTCTACCTTCAGCACAACTTTCCATGAATTTTTAAAGGATCCCCGACTGGTAGCCCTGCTGGAACTTCTGGCTCCCTACGAAGGCAGGATAGCAGAAAACGAGAAAGACGGCCTGATCCTGAATCATCACGTA
>DATCAO010000039.1:0-2196 GCA_036512575.1 Puia sp. | reverse complement strand
CCGCCGAGTCCGTTGGTTTCCAGCCATTCCAGCTCGGCAGATTCCCGGAAGTTCCCCAATACGGTTTTGTCTTTCGCCAGTAACATGGAATATCTTTCTATTTTAATTCAAAAAAAGCAAACTCGCCATTTCCGGATCCTTCATTCTTTAATTCAAAAGCCGTTCCGGAATCTACATATAAGTAATACCCTTTTCTATTAAAATATTTCGTATCGGCCGAACGATTGCCAGATGCAAATACCTGAACGCCCGGATTTGCCGATGAATCATTTAACTGAATCATCAAAACATCTGCTTTTCTTGGCTGAAGAGAAACAGTGTGTCCTGGAGTTAAGTACAACCGATATGCCCGGACCGGTTTTTCTTCAAACAAAAAAGTAAGGGCCTCCAGGCTGATGGGGGAATCAATCGTTTTAAAATTCATGTTGGTCAGTTCAATATCCATTACGTTGAACAGGTGCTCATCATCGTTATATACACGGTGGATCCGCGGTTTGATATAAAATCCTTCGAACCAGATATTCCCATAATGTTTTATCGGGGAAGCAGAGTGGTCTTCTTCACTGACTACCTGGGAACCTGTTTTGGCGCCTGTAAGTACGACGAATAGGGAAGGCGTGGCGTGAATGTGAAACTGAGTGGTGTCCCCGGGCGGTAAACGCACATCCAGCAGTCGTATGTGTCCATTGTCTACCAGCTTATGATGCCTGGGCTCCTGGCTGACGGGCACCTGCCCATAGCTGGTTGCAAATGAAAAAAAACCTGCTGCAATGGATAAGAGGAACTTCATATTCGGGATCATATGAACCAAAGACTGTTTGATCTTGAGTATTTCCACCTCCAAGGTAAATATAAATACAAGGCTTTTCAGGGAACCGGGCAGTCATGCGCTATTTTTTTATGATATAACCCGGCTTTTCCCCGCTGCCGGTTAGGCCTTTGTCCCGTTTTTGGGTAGTTTATAAATTAATTACCCTGCCGGAAGAAAAAATAGGGTCTAAAATGGTAGCTTCATAGGGGATTGCGAACCGCGGGCACGAACGAATTTCCTAAACCTCTTAAAAAAGGGAATATGTTTCATGTTCTGGCTTTTAACCCTTATCCCCTGCTGCGGCATTGTGTTGATTCCTATCTGGTCGTTTCGGTAGATCAGCCGGAAGAAGGATTTATAGAAAACAGCTTCCTTCCCAACATTAGCCAAAGCCTGGTTTTTTCCCTTACACCCGGGATCCGGATTTACGATTGCATTCATTCGGAGTTATGTGCACCCCATTTTATTATAGGCCCAAATGATCAGGTATGCCGTGTAAGATTCTATGCCGGAATGAAAAATATCGTCATCAATTTTAAACCCGGCGGACTGTACAAGTTGTTCCATCTTCCTGCGTTTTTCTTTAACAATCGCAGCAGGGATGCGGTAGAATCACTTGGAAATCAAATACAGGATATTGCTGAAGCGATGGTGGAACTCCCTATGGCCCGCAGAATTGAACTGATGGATGTATGGCTGATCAGGCAAATGCAGAAGCAAAAAAAGACCGATCGGAATATTGATGAAGCCATACGCCTCATTGAGAGGTATAGGGGAAATATTACCGTTCGGGAATTGTCACTGGCTACATTTACCACGAAACGTACCTTGGAGAGGCGGTTTCAGGAACAGGTCGGTTTACACCCAAAAGCATTTTCCAGGCTGGTGCGATTTAATGGTGTGATCCGCTATGTGGAATCTAACCTGAATGTGAAATGGAGACAACTCGCTGATGCCTTCGGGTATTACGATCAAAGCCATTTCATTCACGAGTTCAAATCCTTAACTGGCGGCCTGCCGCAGGATTATTTTACGGTAGCAACCAGGTTTGAAAAGTTCTTATAGTCCATGATTTTGTCACTTTTTTCCAATTCTAAAACCCAAACGTAAAGTTAGGTTTGCGAACGGACTGATTTATTTAACCGCTATAAAACCATTAAAACTTAATCAAATGACAAATAACAAAATGATCAAATCAGCTAACAGAAGGGCATTTTTGGGAAAGGTAACCGGCGCAGCAGCCCTGATCGGTGTATCTTCCCTGATCGACCCCGTCAAAGCAAATGATAATATTCAGCGCTTTACCGGAGAAGCGGATGACCCGGAAGAGTTTTTTAAATTATTGAGGGGCAAACACCGCCTGGTATTCGATGTTACTGAGCCGA
>DATCAO010000038.1:0-3142 GCA_036512575.1 Puia sp. | reverse complement strand
ATTTCTAAACGGAATTTTTACTTGTAAGGATCTGCCTGCTGAAACCCGGGCCAGGGAACCAGAGATGGTCTATTATCAGAAAACGCCAGCCAGGATCATTTTGGAATTCATCAATAGAACAGAATTTAAACCGCAGGATATTTTCTTTGATCTGGGATCCGGACTGGGACAGGTGGTGATGCTGGTGAATCTCTTAACCGGTGTGATGGCCAAAGGTGTGGAATTTGAACCCGCTTTTTGTGATTATGCAAAAAACTGCGCCGCTGATCTGAATTTAAACGATCTGGCATTCATCAATACCGATGCCCGTTATGCCGATTATTCATCTGGAACCGTATTTTTTATGTACACACCATTCGAGGGCAACATGCTCCGGGATGTTTTGGAAAAATTACGGGTTGACACGATTGGAAAAAAAATCAAGCTTTTTACTTTTGGACCCTGCACAACTGAAGTTGCACAGCAGGACTGGCTCATGATCCATTCTGAAATACCATTCGGCCCGGGTGCATTGGGTGGGTTTATCAGCGCCTGACCCATTTTTCTGCCATGTTGCCAACATTCGATGAACATCCCTAAGTTTGCACCACTGATTCATATTCGCGAGCCATCAAACGCGTCTGACCATCGGCGCGAATAAATAGTTAACCCATGAGCAACGACGAAAGGTCAACCAGTACAGGTACGGTACTCGGATTTGCATTTATCATTTTGGGTTTATTGAACCTGTTCGCCTCCGGGATGTACCAAAAAACCTCATTCAGCACGGCAAGCAAACTGCCCGGTTCGCTGTTTATTGTAATCGGCGTAAGCATGATTATCATCAAAATGGTAAAAAAAACAAGAGAATAAATCCGGTCGCCCAGCTGGAAAGTTCTTCGGGAAAATGGTTATATTACAGGTAGGAATACATAAAACCTAGCGATATGAAATTTGCCTTATTGACCGTCACGTACGGCGGACTGTTCTACATAGGAAAGGCCCTGAAACTTGACGAACAAATCCACCGCGCCAAAGAATTGGGTTTCGATGCCCTCGCTATAGAAACCAAACGCCCTGTAGCTTCTCCATTGGATCTGACCAAGGCAGATCGTATCCGCATTAAAAACCTCGCGGCTGATGAAGGCATCGTCTTATGTGCTGTGGAGAGCATGTCAAATTTTGCCGGTAAACATATGGAAGAAAGGGAAAACAATCTGGCTATGATGCGTTATGTTCTGGAAATGGCGAGAGACCTTGATGTGAACCTGGTGAAAGTTTTTGCGGCCTGGCCCGGACTGATCAATGACGAAGAAGACATTGCCTTATACGGACAATTTGAAAGAGGCAATTATTATAAACGTCTCTGGCCTGCTGAACTCCGCAGGTGGAACCATTGCGTGGAAGGCATTCGTGAAGTGGCTGATATGGCTGCAGATATGGGCATTACACTGGCATTGCAGAATCACGCGCCGATACTGGCCAAGGGATATGAAGACACGCTGACCATGATGCAGGAAATTGATCGTAAAAACGTGCAGCTTTGTATAGATGCACCATTGTTTTACGAAAGGCAGAGTGATGAATACATACGCGAAGCCGTAGAAAAATGCAAGGGACATATCGTGCACTCTCATTATGGTGCCTGGAATTTCAGCCAGAAAAAAAATGGCGAGATCGTTCAGGATCCTTCTCCTTCCTCTGGAGACCTGATTAATTATTCTGCTTTCATTGAAGCGTTATACCAAACGGGTTATACCGGTTACCTCACTTCAGAATATTGCTTGCCGGTGTACAAAAATCACCAGCTGGCAGGAATCGAAGAGGTTGACCTGGCCACGCGCATTTCATTACAATACATGAAACAGCAGGTTCGGCAGGCCGTGATGGCTTAGTCTTTAAACCATCAGACCAATCATGCTTCGATTTACAAAGGGCCGCCTCAGCATCATGATGTTTCTGCAATTCTTTATCTGGGGTGCCTGGTACGCCACGGGTGGGAACTTTATGAAAGCTCACGGTATGGCGAATGTTATTTATCTCGCCTACATGACGAGTGCTACCGGCGCCATCATTTCTCCTTTTTTCCTGGGTATGATTGCTGACCGGTTTTTTCCCGTGCAGAAAGTGTTGGGTGTGATGCATATCCTGAGCGGCATTTTTGTTTTTACTGCGCCATTCTTCGCCGAAGGAAATTTTGCATCCACACCTTTATTTCTGGGATGCCTGTTGCTGCACATGCTCTGCTATATGCCCACAGTAAACCTGGCAGCGGCCACGGCATTTCATCTGTTGGACAATCGGGAAAAAGAATTTCCGCGCATACGCTTATTCGGAACACTGGGATGGATCGTTGCGGGCATCATCGTCAGCAAACTCCTGCATGGCGACGACACGGCCCTGCCGATGCGCATCGCAGGCATCGGTGGCATACTCATGGGATTGTATAGTTTTACCCTGCCGCATATTCCGCCCGCGGGTGCGGGTAAAAAAATGACTTTCCGCGACCTGATCGGTGTGGATGCCTTTGTGAAACTCAAATCCCGTTCCTTCATTATTTTTATTATCGGCCTGTTGCTCATCAGCCTTCCCTTCGCCGCCTATTTTTCCTATGTGCCGGTTTTTCTTCAATCAGCAGGCATCGCCAACCCGGGATTTAAAATGACGTTCGGACAAATGTCGGAGATCATTTTTCTGCTGATCCTGCCCTGGTTCTTTGCACGTTTCGGTCTCAAATGGGTTTTGCTCACGGGCATGATGGCCTGGGTTTGCCGTTATGCATTATTTGCTGTGGCCGCACCGGATGCCATCGGATGGATGATCATGGCCGGCATATTATTACACGGCTGTTGTTATGATTTTGTATATGTGGCGGGACAAATCTATATCGATAAAAAAGCCACACCTGAAATACGCGCACAGGCCCAGGGACTTTTCGTGCTGGTCTCTTATGGAGTGGGGCAGGGGCTGGGCGCCCTCGCGGCCGGCTCTATCTTCAACCGCGTCATGAGCCATGGCAACTCACTTCCTCAATGGCAACATTTCTGGACGATCCCTTTACTCTTTGCCGCCATCGTCACGGTATTATTTGTTCTGGGATTCAGGGAAAAAGTAAACAGCTGACCATTCTGATCAACTTATTCAAACTTAAATACCCTGAATG
>DATCAO010000037.1:0-2795 GCA_036512575.1 Puia sp. | reverse complement strand
TCTTCGAGACGACGGGCACCCAGCGCTGTCAGCCGGGCATCATGCACCAGGGACAGGTCGGCCACAAATTTTCGGGCTATGCGTCCGCAGCCCAAAATACCCCAGCGTATGATTTCCATCTTCAGAAATTTATGACAAGGTAAGCCATTCGGAAAATAATTGTTCCCGCAATGCGGGATCAATTATTTTTGCAGGCTTTGCGAAACTATATGGGCAACTGGAAGGAAACTGAAGTTTATAAAACGATCTGGCTGGCGATTCCCATTATTATGGGGGAACTGGCCCAGATGTCGTTACACCTGATCGACACAGCCATGGTCGGAGCCATCAGTTATAAACACCTGGCTGCGGCTGCGCTGGTGATGACGGCAGCTAATATTCCTTTCGTGATCGGTATCGGCATGACGATTTCGGTGTCGCAGTTGGTATCGATGGCGAACGGGCGACGCGATAATCAACTGATTTCACATTACCTGTTCAATGGTTTTCTCCTCTGCACGGTATTTGCCCTGCTCATTTCAGGGGGACTGGTTTTCGGAAGAAATATTTTAAAACACCTCGACCAGGATCCTGAAGTTGTCCGGCTGGCTCTTCCGTTCATGACCCTGGTGGGGCTTTCCGTGATTCCGATGCTGTTGTTCATGACCCTGAAACAATTTACTGACGGTCTCGAGTATACGAAAACAGCGATGATGCTTTCTATCGCAGCGATGCCGGTGAATATATTCCTGAACTGGCTGCTGATTTATGGTCACCTGGGGTTTCCCCGTCTTGAATTGGTCGGTGCGGGTTGGGCCACCCTGATCACGCGAACGCTGATTTTTATTGTGCTGGCGCTAATCGTGTTGAAACACCGCACCTTTAGTCGTTTTATTGCCGTCCGGGAAAACCAATGGAAATACAGCATAAAAACCATTCGGGATCTTTTGCGCATTGGGATTCCAAGCAGCATGCAGCTGGGCGTAGAAGTATGTGCGTTTGCAGTTTCCGGAATCATCATCGGTACACTCGGTGCGGTTTCCCAGGCGGCGCACCAGATCGCCCTGAGTTGTGCTGCATTTACATTTATGGTTTCTATGGGACTGTCGCAGGCCGGATCCATCCGCGTGAGTAATGCTTATGGAAGGGGGCACTGGAAAAAGATCGCGGTAATCGGAAAAACCACATTGATGACAGCTCTTCTATATGGTTCATTCTGCGGGATATGTTTTTGTGTTTTCCGCAATCAGCTGCCATTGATTTTTAATGAGAATGCGGAAGTGGTGCATTTGTCTTCCCTGTTATTATTATTTGCCGCCGTTTTTCAGATTTCTGATGCCACACAGGCCACCGGGGCGGGTTTATTGCGGGGGATTAAGGACGTCAAAGTGCCCACGGCGCTGATAACCATCGCGTATTGGGTGATCGGGTTGCCCGTGGGCTGGCTGTTTGCATTTCGATATCATATGGGTGCTGCAGGTATGTGGCTGGGCCTGATCATCGGCCTCACCCTGGCTTCCGTATTTCTGATTATCCGGTTTCTGGGCATGGCAAAAAAACATGTCCCTTCCTAAAATCCAAGGATCAGTTTCTTAAACTATTTAATCCCAGACTCAGGTCTTCGATCAGGTCGTCAATATATTCTATTCCGATGGATAATCGGAGGAGGTTTGCCGGACTTTTAGGTGAACTGCCTTCGGCTGAACGACGATGTTCGATCAGGCTTTCCACACCACCCAGGCTGGTCGCATGTTTAAAGAGTTTCATGCTGCCCGCGAATTGCAGGGCTTGTTTTTCCCCTCCCTTCATGCCAATGGAAATCATGGATCCGAACTGGCCGTTCATCTGGCGTTTGGCAATTTCGTGATTTGGGTGATGCTTCAGGCCGGGGTAATAAACCTGCTCCACCCCGGGTTGGGTATTCAGAAAATTGGCAATTGCCGTTGCGTTTTTAATTTGACGTTCGAGGCGGATGGAAAGTGTTGACAGGCTTCGATTCAGCAACCAGCAGTCGAAAGGTGAAGGAACCGAGCCGCCGACCGTCTGATATTCCCTGATCTTTTCCGTAATTGAACTTTTCTTTTTAGCAATGATACAGCCTCCGAGCACATCAGAATGCCCGCCAAAAAATTTTGTGGAAGAATGGAAAACGAGATCGACGCCTAATTCCAAGGGTCTTTGTATCCATGGTGTGGTCCATGTATTATCACAACCTACAAGCACACCCTTTGCTGCTGCTATTTTACAAACCTGTGCGATATCCGTTATTTTCAACAGGGGATTGGAGGGTGTTTCAATGATGATCAGCCTCGTATTTTTCTGTATCGCGTGTTCCAGGCCTGCCGCGTCGCTCATGTCGATTTCTGTGTAAGCAATTTTCCATTTCGGTAAAATGGATTTAACCAGGTAGGCAATGCCGTGGTAACAATCGTCTGGTATAATTACATGGGTATCGGGTTCGAGCACGTTTTGCGCAAGTGCCATGGCGGCAGCCATTCCGGAAGGGAATGCGAATGCCTCTTCGCCACCTTCCAGCAAGGCTAGTTTCATTTCCAGGCTACGCCGGTTGGGATTATCCCAGCGTGTGTAGATATATCCTTTACCGCCGATATTTCCCGCTTCGTCCCTTTCAAAAGTCGTGGAAACATGTATCGGACTCATTACGGAACCAATCTGATCGTCTATATGACCTGCATGTACGGAGAGCGTATCAAAATGCATTGACTTTTATTTTAAAGGTAAGGATTTCGGGGATTGGGCAGGAGGCTTGAGGCGTGAGGCTTGAGGCGTGAAGCCAGAAGCTTCAGGTCGCATGA
>DATCAO010000036.1:0-2683 GCA_036512575.1 Puia sp. | reverse complement strand
TTTGCCTCCAATAACATGAGCATACTTTTTACGTTGGGTTCGAACAAGTGATCGGGCACCCTCGACGGATCCGACCAGGAAGAGGAAAACTGGGGTTTTAGTCCCATTTTATAAAATGCATGCTGGAACCGGAATGCCAATGAATATTTATTGGGCACATTGATCACCAGCACGCCGTCTTCGTCAAGTAATATGGCCGCATGTTGCAGCCACTCCACCGGATTGGGTACGTGTTCGATCACATGACTCATGTGAATCAGCGAAAACTTTTCGGGAAATTTGAAATCGTTAAACTGCTGGAGATAAACCGTAGCACCGGTACTTTTTTCAGCAAACTTCGCCATCTGTTCCGATACATCCAGCCCGATTGCCAACTGATAATGCGGTTTGGCAGCAAATAAAAAAGTGCCCATCGCGCTGCCAATGTCCAGCACATTAGTTCTCTTCCGATCGTATTTCAACAGATTCCCCACTTCTTCCTGAAACATATTGACTGAAGAATGCTGAACACTCGTATTATTGTCGAGTGCTAAATTGTCGCTGAACTGGTAATAAGACGCGTACGCGGAGTCAATAAAATGCTGGTCGTATTTTGGGCGGGGAGACTGGTAGACCAAGGTACAATGGCCGCATAATACGTATGTGAATTGGAGTTCGCTTCCAAATCTTTCGTAAATTGAAAATTCAGTGGATCCGCAAAAGGGACAAGGAACTTTTTCCCACACATTGGGTGTGTATCTTTCTGTTGAAGGCATGCCGGGTTCAAAAATACGTCGTGGAAAACTGGTAAAAAATAATAAATGAGGGCTAATACTTAATTCATCCCGTAAATCTATGTCGCCAGACTTCCTTTCGGAGATTCAGCAAGGCAATATAAAATCCCTGGCCCGTGGCATTTCCTTAATCGAGAACCAGGAGCCGGGAGCCTGGGAACTTCTAAAAAAACTTCCTGTTTCACAAACGCCTGTTATTGGAGTAACCGGTCCGCCGGGCGTGGGTAAAAGCACCCTGGTGAATGCACTTACGGGGGCCTTCATCAAGCAAAACAAAAAGACCGCCATTCTCTGTATAGATCCTTCTTCGCCCTTTCATCACGGCGCTTTTCTGGGCGACCGGATCAGGATGAATCAATGGGCGAAACATCCGGGTGTTTATATCCGTTCCTTATCATCCAGGGGTGCACTCGGTGGATTGCATCCCAGGATATTTGAAATTACTGACCTCCTTAAGGCAGCACCATACGATTATATACTGATCGAAACAGTCGGCGTCGGTCAAAGCGAATTGGAAATCGCCGGTGTCGCAGATCTTACACTGATGGTATTGATGCCTGGTGCCGGTGATGAGATCCAGGCGCTGAAATCCGGCGTGCTGGAAATTGCCGACCTGTTTGTTGTTAACAAAGCAGATCATCCAGGCACGGAGCTTTTCGTCAGAAATTTACAATCCGCACTGCACTATGGAGACAGGCAAACTAAAATCATTGAGACCATTGCCACGGAGGCAAAGGGAATTGACCAGGTGATGGCAGGTATTGAAAAACAAATTCGTGCAGCCTTAGAGAAAAGAGAAACCAAGATGACGGAAAAAGCATACCGGTTGATCCTTGCAGAAAAAATGAAGCGTATTGAAAAACCCGAACTCCTCAAACGGGTTCGTCAGGACGCGCAGTCCGGACATTTTAATCTCTATGCTTTTGTTGAAGATTATTTATCGGACGGAAAATAAGGATTCAGTCTTCCTTGTTTTGTTTCCACCAACGGTATCCCAGGATGCCACCAATAGCAAGCGGAGTAAACGCCAGGTAAATGATGCCCGCATTAAAAGCCTTGCCCGGCCTTTCTCCCATTTGCTGCACTGAGCGTGTGCATATTGAGCACTGAGCCTGGCTTCCCTTCGGAAAAAAGGAGAGCAGCACCACCAGCATCACACACAAGAAACCAAGTTTGCCATTCATAAACCGGGATTGATTGCGAAAATACGAATAAAGACGATTAAATGCTTAAGGCTGAACGCTGAACGGTTGGCGGTTGGCGGTTGGCGGTTGGCGGTTGGCGGTTGGCGGTTGCATAAAAAAAGAGCACCAATCGGTGCTCTGATATTTTAGATCTTTTGTGATGAGCTGAATGAATTTGCAATTGCTATATTTCCACACTTCCACATATCCACACTGCGCAGCTAGCTTACTTCTTCAGTCTTCAGCATTTTCTGAAACTTCTTACGGGTATCTTCATCCAGTATCGTTTTACGAAGGCGGATATTCTTTGGCGTAACCTCGATGCATTCATCCTGCTGGATATATTCCATGCATTCTTCCAGCGTCATTTGAATTTTCGGAATGATGCGTACGGAATCATCACTGCCGCTGGCGCGCATATTGGTCAGCTGTTTGCCTTCTGTAGCATTTACAATCAGGTCTCCCGGTTTAATATGTTCCGCGATGATCTGACCCACATATACATCTTCTCCCGGATCCACGAAAAATGAACCGCGGTCCTGGAGTTTATCTATTGAATATCCGGTAGTGGTTGCCTGATTTTTAGCAATGAGCACGCCGTTACTCCTTCCGGGTATGGGCCCTTTCCAGGGTTTATATTCCAAAAACCGGTGCGCCATCACGGCTTCGCCGGCCGTATTGGTGAGCATTCCGGAACGCAGTCCAATCAATCCACGGGAAGGAATT
>DATCAO010000035.1:0-2036 GCA_036512575.1 Puia sp. | reverse complement strand
ACCCCGGTTTGCTGGGCACTGGTTCCATTCACACGAAAAAGCCGGTCAATTGTCATTTTGATAAAATTGTCGGCTGTTTTCATTCTTTCGATATGCTTTTCATCAAAAAGGGTATCCAGGGGCAGTACCACCTGGGCCGTTGCCTTCCCAAAACTCGGAGAACCTACGATCAGTGCTCTGTGGTAGTCCTGCAAAGTGCCCGCGAGCATCTCCGATGCGGAAGCCGTATATCCGTTGATCAGCAGAATCAGCGGACCATCGTACACCGAACCACGGTTAACATCTTTCATAGTATAAATCTTGCCCTCTTTGTCCCGGGTCATGCCCACAGGCCCCACATCTATAAATATCCCCGCGAGCGCAATGGCTTCCAGCATGGACCCGCCACCGTTATACCTGAGATCCAGAATCAGCCCTTCAATATTTTCTTTTTTAAGTTTGATAATTTCTTTTGCCACGTCGTCCGCGCAGCCATTATTGCCACCTTCTTCCCCATTCCAGTCCGTGTAAAAAGCAGGAAGGGAAATAAATCCGATAAGCCGGCTGCCCCGAAGGATGAAACTGCGCACTTTACTGTTGTCGTCGTCCAAAACGGATTTTTCCCTTTGCAGGGTGACTTTACGGGTAGTGCCATCGGTTTTTTTGAGAGTCAGCGTCAGACTTTTTCCATGATCTCCCGAGATAAATGCATTCACTTCCTCCACGGAACCATCCGACACATCCATTTCTTCATCATTCTCCCATTGCAAAGTCAGTATCTGGTCACCTTCATGGATCATACCGCTTTTATATGCGGGACTTCCCGGCTTCAGTCTGGTGATTTCCACCGCATCCTTTCCCTCACCGAGACTGAATCCAAACTGCAGCGGTTTGTCGCCCAACTCACCCTGAAATGCTTCTTTTTTTCCGGGGGAAAAATATTCTGTGTGCGGATCATAACAAGATGCTACTGACTCGCACCAGGCATTGCAAACAAATCCGGTCAAACCACCTTTTGTCTGGCGGGTGCGCTGGATTTCCCTTTTAAAAGAATGACATACTTTTTTAATGGCAGCGGGTTCCAGGCTGTCCGGTTTCAAATTCTTTTTTGATGAATCCTCTTCGTAAATATCCACGATCGTTTCGAGGATATTGCGCTTGACCAGCTTATAGATCTTGGTTTTACGGGCAGCTTCGTTCTTTGAAAAACTGCTGTCTTCAGCAACGGTATACGACTCGCTCAGGTTGAGATCGAAACGGTACCGGGCCAGTTTGTCCAGCAGGGAGTCGGTCTGGTTGATTTTAATGGTATACAGAATGATGAGCTGTTTTATGAAATCTTCCTTCTTATTCAGGAGCTGGTCGTCCAGTTCGAATTCAAATACACGCAACTGTTTGAGGTCATCTTCACTAAAATAGATTTTATCCGGGTCCACGGCACGGATCATCTGGCTGAACAGATCCCGGGAAAACACCTTGTCAACCGGCCTTGGCTGCACATGATAAATTTCTGCCATCCTGGTAATCGTGAATGCCAGATCTGAAGCCTGCCGGGTGGGTTGTGACCGGGTATTTGAAAACGACAAGAGGAAAAAGGCCAGTAGTGGCCGGAAAACATGGTTCATACCTTAAGTAAAGAATAAAATGGCAATATATAAAATGAATCGGCGTTCTGACTGAAAGTCAGTGAGCTACGTTATTTTTGCGTCTAAATTTTCTTTTTGGCCAGTATCAAAAAATTAGCGTCCCAAACGGTCTGGTACGGAGCAAGTTCGATTTTTGCCCGTTTTCTTTACTATTTACTTACTCCTTACCTAACCGCGAAATTTAGCGGAACGGTAGATTATGGTAAGATGAGTCTGGTATACTCTCTAATTCCTTTCCTGAATACCCTGATCCTTTTTGCCTTCGAAACGGCTTATTTCCGGTTCATGCAGAGAAAGGAATATAAAGAAGATGTTTATGACACCCTCAGTACATCCCTTCTCATGTCTACCCTGGCCATAACGGGACTGATGTTTTTTTTCAGAGAATCCATTGCCGGTTTCATCGGTCTC
>DATCAO010000034.1:0-6990 GCA_036512575.1 Puia sp. | reverse complement strand
GTTTCCCTGACAGCGACCTCTCCGACTTTTTCCGGAGGCACAGCCATCAGCGTCCCAAACCAACCCAGTTTTTTTTGAGTGTCCTCTTTTATTTCAGGTTTTGTAAATACCGGTCCCGGACAAAGCACACTCACGCTGATGTTTTTTTCTTTAAGCTGATAACTCAGCGAATAACTAAAGAACACGACCGCGGACTTGGTGGCAGAGTACATATTTTTCACGGGTATGGGTGCAAATCCGGCCATGCTTCCCACATTCAGAATATAAGATGGCGCGTTTTTTTCAAGCAAAGGCAGCAATGTCAATGTCAAGGCCATCGCTGATCCTATATTCAAATTGATCATGTAACGCAATGAATCAAGGGGCAGGGAAAGGTAGTCCCTCGATCCACCGAATCCGGCCACATTGCAAAGCATTTTTAGATGAATATTTCTTTCCATACACCAATGGGCAATTTCTGTTGCGGATGCTTCCCGGGCCAAATCACAGGGAATAATTTCCACATGAATCCCGTATAGGAATTCCAGTTCATTTTTTGTTGCGATCAAAGAATCCATATGACGGGCGATCAAAATCAGGTTATATCCACGTTTGGCCAGCGCTTCGGCAATAGCAAATCCGATACCTTTACTACCTCCTGCGACCAAAGCATATACCGAATCGGCACCGGTATGTACTGTTGATATGGTTTTGGTTTTGAATCGTCCTGTATCCGAAACTCCCTGGCAAACAACAATCTTATTGTCTGTGCCCTGCCTGTCCTTAAAGTCCGGACTGGCTAAAACGCCAATCACCAACAGGGTGGCTATTAAAAGGGTAGGAATTTTTTTCATGTGTTGATGTTGAAAGTTGAAGAAATGGGAGCCCACTAATAAAACGGTAGTTTAAGTGTCCGGGTTGAAGCTTCATACCAGTGGCAATTCCTGAGCCATCAGCCTTCGGATATTCTGCATGCAGTCCGTCGCAGAAATATCAGGAGCCGATTTTGTATATTTAAATGTCATGAACCGGATTCCTTTGAACGATATTCCTGCATCAATTACCCTGAATACCGGGGTTTCCATGCCCATGCTGGGCCTGGGTGTCTATGATATGCATGGCCGAGAGGCAGAACAGGCCTTGCTGGATGCATTGGAGATCGGTTACCGGCTGATCGATACGGCCGAAATGTATCATAATGAAGAAGAGATAGGGCGGGCGATCAATCGGAGTGCAGTTCCCAGATCGGAGATATTTCTCACGACCAAATTAAATAATACGGAACATGGTTTTGAAAAAGCCCTGAAAGCCTTCGATAAGAGCCTGAAGACCCTGCAGCAGGATTATATTGATTTATATCTTATCCACTGGCCCGTGAAAAAAGGAAGGAAGGATTCCTGGGCAGCTCTTGAAAAATTGTATGGTGAAGGCCGGGTGCGGGCGATCGGTGTGGCTAACTACAATGAGGTTTTGCTGAAGGAATTGAAACAATATGCGTCGATCGCGCCCGCAGTGAACCAGGTAGAATTTTCTCCCTGGTTATACCAGAAAGAACTGTTGAATTATTGTAAAGCCAATCAGATTCAGCTGCAGGCTTATTCGCCAATAACCCGGGGGATGAAATTTAACGATTCCCGGCTTATCGAACTGTGTAAAAAGTATGAAAAAACGCCAGCGCAGCTTGTATTACGCTGGCACCTCGAACACGGGGTATCACCCATACCCAAATCATCAAAAAAAGAAAGGCTGCTGGAGAATTTCGGCGCTCAATCTTTCAGCCTGGCAGATGATGACATTCAGATCATGGATGGGTTTAACGAAAACTTCCGGATTTGTGATGACCCGGCGGATTGGCAATAAGCAATTATTCATTCAGGTCTTCGGTTTATGCAGGATGCTCAGCGCACCCGTCGGGCATTTATTCACCTGGGCAATGATTTCTTCCGATGCAGCGCCCTTCATGTTGATCCAGGGATGCGCCTGCAGATTAAAGACAGAAGACATCTGGGTTACACACCTGCCCGAATGCTTGCAGAATTCCGGTTTCCATACTACACTGATGTCTTCATTGGGATATTTAATTTGTTTTTGGGTATCTGTATCGTCGTAGACAAATGTCCTGATGATGATCTCTCCCTGCAGAATCTTTGAAATCGGGCAGGCTTTGGCAATACTCATCAACTTCTCTCTTTGTTCGTCGGTTACCGGGCTTAAAAACTTAATGTCCTCATCAATAATGGTCACGGTTTTATCATCCTTAATATTCTGGAGCAGGTTGGACTCGACAGTAATGGCCGGAATATCCCAGCCTTTTCGGTCGATATACATGCGCAGGGTGACCAGGATGCACGAAACCGCTGAGGATAACAGCAAAGTGTAGGGATCAGGGCCCAGGTCTTTTCCTCCGGCCGATTCCGGTTCATCGGCAATCAGTTTCCCGTTACGCCAGGTAATGGAACACCTGTATTTTTCCTTGCCGATTTCACCCGCGACGGGTTTTTCAAATTTATAGTTCATAGTTTTATGTCAATTCGTGAAAATAACGGTAGAATCAGGTCCGTCAATTTAATGATATTTAAGATGACGGTAAAATTCGCCGGATAGTTGCAATTTTGCATACCACAGATCCTGGTCAACAAATTTTTACTTATGGAAGAAATGGAAGTCCCGACAGAACACCTGCATGAAACCATCGAAGAAGAGGTAGAAGAAGCAGTAGAGAAGAAAGAGAGAAAAGGCGGTATGGCGATTGCGATATCGACCGCGCTGATGGCCGTATTCGCCGCCATGGCCAGTCTTCTCGCTGGCCACCATGCAGATGAAGCAGTCATTGAGCAGATCCGTGCTTCCGATCAATGGGCTTTTTACCAGGCTAAGGGGATTAAAGATGAAATATTATCCCTTTCAAACAGTCCGGATAAGGAATCCCGCCGAGCAAAATATAAGGCAGACCAGGCTGAAATTCAGACAAAAGCAAAGGAATCTGAAGACGCTTCCCATGCCCACCTGGAACATCATTCCATTTTGGCGCGGGCAGTAACGCTGTTCCAGATTTCGATTGCCATTTCCGCCATTGCGATACTGACCAGAAAAAGAATGTTGTGGTTTGTGAGCTTGGGTATTTCCTGTATTGGCTTATTTTATTTTGTTACCGGAATATTTTGATTCACCTCATATCCGCTTAAAGAGGCATATATGAATCAGCAGTCAATGAGACGATTACTCTGTTTCGGTTTACAAATCCCGTTTGTAATGGCCTGTGTTGCGCAGACGGCCATCTGGCAATCGAAAGCCTTCAATATATATAAGGACAGTATCGTTCAGCAACATCAGTTTACGGCCCGGGCTCTTTCTTCAACGGAACTGGTGTCAAATTATCAAAGCCCGGCAAATGCGTTCGTCAGTCCTAAAATCAGTTTTAAGTTCAGCATCAATGGAAAAGATAATGAGATGCCCTCGGGAAGGGATCATCACTACAATGATCTTTCTTCCAGTGGTTTTGCAGAAACACCCCTAATTGTTTTCGGCAAACAAAACATCGATTCATCCGCGGTTCCCGATGATGCAGTCCTTGCCGCCAATACCAAACTAAGGATCAGGCTGGATATGCGCGGCGTTTTAGCCGAGCTGAAAGAGAAAGGTTACTATACGACATTCAAAGGCGATAAGATTTACAAGGAAGACCTGAAGGCAGTGTATGTTGCTGGAAATGCTGCGCCACTCATTTGGGATTTTGACAATCTTGTGAATCATCCGCTCTTGCAATTGAAAGATGAAGACGGGGATGGCATTTATGAAACCACATTGACCATGAATGTGGCAAAAGAGAAACCCAGTACAGCCCCTTCCTGGCAACTAACAAAAGATATCAGCGCTTTCCCGCAGTATCAATCTGACTATCCCATTGCTAATGCGATTTACAAAATGAGCCTGGAGGAAATGCAGAAGGCCATCGAGCCCGACAGCACATTCAGGACGGGAAAAGAATGGGCCGGCGTTTGGACCCGGGATATCAGTTACAGTATTATTTTGTCCATGGCCTATATGCAACCCCGAGTGGCAAAAAACAGCCTGTTGAAAAAAGTCAATAAGAAAGGGCGGATCATCCAGGACACAGGAAGCGGCGGAGCCTGGCCGGTTTCTACAGACCGTATGATATGGGCCGTTGCAGCTTTTGAATTGTATAAGGTGACTGGAGACAAGGACTGGCTTAAGCAGGCTTATGAAATCGTGCGGAATTCTGTAGACGATGACCTCAGTAATATTTATGATGCTGAAACCGGATTGGTAAGAGGCGAATCGTCTTTCCTGGACTGGCGGGAACAAACTTATCCCAAATGGATGCAGCCTGCCGATATTTACAATTCAGAAAACTTAGGCACCAATGCCGTGCACTACCAGGCCAATATCGTTCTTTCCCAAATGGCGGAGATCTTACATGATACGGAAAAGGCTGCTATGTTTAAAAGAATAGCGGGCAACATTAAGAAAGGCATCAACATGTATTTATGGCAGAATGAAAAAGGGTATTACGGCCAATATATTTATGGAAGAAATTATACTGTCCTGTCTCCGCGTTCAGAGGCGTTGGGTGAAGCTTTAACTGTATTATTTGACATTGCAGATTCTTCAAAACAACAGCAGATCATCAGCCATGTACCCATAACACCATTCGGGATATCCTGCATTTATCCACAGATACCTGGCATTCCACCTTACCATAATGATACCGTATGGCCTTTTGTACAAACTTATTGGTTGTGGGCGGCGGCGAAGGCAGGAAATGAAAAGTCGGTGATGGAAAGCATCAGTGCCATTTATCGTCCTGCTGCATTGTTCCTCACCAACAAAGAAAATTTTGTAGCAGATAACGGAGATTTTCAGGGAACGCAAATCAATTCGAGTAATATGTTGTGGAGTCTTTCCGGAAACATCAGCATCATCCACAAGTTGATCTTCGGTATCTCATTTACCACAGATGGATTATTGTTTAAACCCTTTGTTCCCAGGGCGTGGCAGGGAGAAAGATCGCTGAATCATTTTGCATACCGGAAGGCTATGCTCAACATTGAAATGGAAGGATATGGGAACCAGATTGCCGGGTTCATGATTGATGGCAAACCATCCGTAAAAGCATTCATCCCGGATTCGCTCTCGGGAACGCATGTTGTCAAAATCGTGCTGGCGAATAATAATATCCGAAACAACGGAATCAACGAAGTGGAAAATGCCTGGTCTCCGGTTACACCTGTTGTGAACTGGTCGTCTGATACCCTGCGCTGGCAGGCGATACCGGGAATTAAAAATTATTCGGTATGGAAAAATGGCAAATTCTTAATGAACACATCAGCCAGGTATTTTTCGGTAAGGCCTGATGGTTACGCTGAATACCAGGTGATCGCCTGGGGCGACAATGGTTTTGGATCATTCGCGAGCGAACCTGTCGTTGTTATGTTGCCGGATGTGGAACAGGTATATGAAATAGAAAACTATGCCGGCAAGTCTGCTTATGGTTACAAGGGATTTTCGGGGAATGGTTTCGTTGAAATCGCGAGGGACGTCAATACGACCATTACGATTCCGGTTACAGTAAAGGAAACTGGGAACTATGCCATCGATCTCCGTTATGCTAACGGCAACGGACCTGTGAACACTGAAAATAAATGCGCGATTCGAACGCTCAGTGTGAATGGAAAATTTTCAGGAACACTGGTGTTGCCTCAGAGAGGCAGGGAAGAGTGGTCAAACTGGGGCTACAGCAATTCGGTAAAAGTAAAACTGGTTAAGGGCAAAAATAACCTGATCATACATTTTGCCAATTATAATGACAATATGAACGGGGAAATCAACCAGGCCATGCTGGACAATTTGCGGGTTATCCATTTGGATAATAAATAATTTTTGGTCAAAAGGTTAATACTTACATTTATTCAGAATTCTACCCACCGTCAACCTCCTTCTTCTTTGCCCTGTGCCTCATTAATCTTAAAAAATTTCAAGCATGAAAAAAACGATTGCGATGGCGTCAGCCATTTTTATGTTCATTGCCTGCTCAAGTCCAAAAACCGACGACAAAGCCGCAGCCACTGTTGATTCCGCCGTTGCTGCTCCGGCCAAACCACAACCAACGGAAATTGGGGATTCCAAATACGTGGATGTTGGTAAAAGCGGAAATGCCGCGCTCTCATCCGGGAATATAGATGCCTGGATGAGTAGTTTTTCTGACAATGCCGTGTACATATGGAATAACGGAGACAGCCTGGCCGGAAAACCAGCCATCACAGCCTATTGGAAACAAAGACGGGGTAACGTGATCGATTCCATCAATTTCAGCATGGACATCTGGTTGTCTGTTAAAGTGAATCAGCCTCAAAATGCAGCACACCTGCCAGGAAATTGGTTGTTGGGCTGGTATCTGACAAAGGCCAAGTACAAAACAGGAAAGAGTATGGCCCAGTGGATCCATACGGACATGCATTTTGACGCCAATGATAAAATTGACCGTGTGGTTCAATTCCTGGACAGGGCTCCGATTAATGCAGCTGCGAAAAAGTAATTTTCCCCCGACTTCTTTATTCATCGAACGGCATGGCAACATGCCGTTTTTTAATTTAATTTGAGTGAACTTGGATCCATTAAGCTGGCTTTTATGAAACGATACTGGCTATTTCTCTGGCTTACTCCTTTTTTGTTCGCCGAATCAGGTTGTTATGGTCCGGTGCATGAAAAAAAAACAGATAAAAAATGGTGGAAGGAAGCGGTCGTTTACCAGATTTATCCGCGGAGTTTCAAAGACAGTGACGGGGACGGCGTGGGCGACCTGAATGGTATCATTCAAAAACTCGATTATGTAAAAAGTCTGGGTATTGATGTGATTTGGCTGAACCCCGTTTATGCTTCGCCCAATGCCGATAACGGATATGATATCAGCGATTACCAGGCCATTATGAAGGAATTCGGGACCATGCAGGATTTTGACAGAATGCTCGCCGAGATGCACAAACGCGGGCT
>DATCAO010000033.1:0-7740 GCA_036512575.1 Puia sp. | reverse complement strand
ATCCGATAAAACCAGCCCCGCCCGTGATCATGATTGTTTTTTTATATGCAGTCATCACTTAAATATTTCAAGATGTTCAGGTGCTCTTAAATTCCTTGGGCTGTCTAAACCATTCTTCCGGAGGAAGGGATTTAAAATATTCATATGTAACCTTCAGACCTTCCTTTCGACCAATAACCGGTTCCCAGTCCAATAACTTTTTTGCCTTGCTGATATCCGGCTTGCGCTGTTTGGGGTCATCTGCCGGGAGGGGTTTATAAATAATCTTTCGGTCAGTACCGGTTAGTTTGATTACCTCCTCTGCAAAATCTTTCAGGGATATTTCTGATGGGTTACCAATATTTACCGGTAGTGCGTAATCACTCATCAGCAGGCGATAGATGCCTTCAATCAAATCATCCACAAAACAAAAGGAACGGGTTTGGCTGCCATCTCCGAAAACCGTAAGGTCTTCGCCACGCAGCGCCTGGCCAATGAACGCAGGCAGCGCGCGACCGTCGTTAAGGCGCATGCGGGGCCCATACGTATTGAAAATACGTACAATACGTGTTTCCAGTTTGTGAAAAGTATGGTATGCCATGGTAATGGCCTCCTGAAATCTTTTGGCCTCATCATACACGCCGCGCGGACCAATGGGATTCACATTACCCCAATACTCTTCCGGTTGCGGATGCACTAAGGGATCTCCATATATTTCCGAAGTGGATGCGACCAGGATTCGTGCATTTTTAGCTTTAGCCAGGCCCAGACAGTGATGTGTTCCCAGGGAGCCAACTTTCAGAGTTTGTATAGGAATTTTCAGGTAATCAATCGGGCTGGCCGGAGAGGCAAAATGCAGAATATAATCGATGGGTCCGGCTACATGGATGTATTTGCTTACGTCCTGATGATAAAACTCAAATTGTTCCAGTTTAAACAGGTGCTGGATATTCCTGAGGTCACCGGTTATGAGGTTGTCCATTCCAATCACGTGGTATCCTTCCGTGATGAAGCGGTCACACAGATGGGAGCCTAAAAATCCGGCGGCGCCGGTAATGAGAACCCTTTTTCTGCTCATGCTTACTTTTTATGATGGTTATTTGCAGGAATGGCTGTGGCACGTCCGATACTCTCGTAGTAAAATCCCAGTTCACGGATTGCGTGGATATCAAAAAGATTTCTTCCGTCGAATATCACTTTATTATTCATCGAAGTGACCATCTTCAGAAAATTCGGAGTCCGGAATTCATTCCATTCCGTCGCGATGATCAGCGCGTCCGCATTTTCGAGTACTTCGTATTGATTCTCGCCATATTTAACCATGTCACCTATTTGGGCCTTCACGTTGGACATTGCTTCAGGATCATAAACAGACAGCGTGCAACCTTCTTTTCGCAGTGCATCGATGATGTAGAGAGCGGGTGCTTCGCGAATATCATCGGTATTGGGTTTGAAGGCGAGCCCCCAGAGTGCAAAATGTTTTCCCTTCAGTTTGCCGTTAAAGTATTTTTTTATTTTTGGAATGAGGTGCATTTTCTGTTTTTCGTTAATGTCCATTACGGCATTCAGTATCTTGAATTCGTAATTCACTTCATTGGAAGATTTGATAAGCGCCTGCACATCTTTGGGAAAGCAACTTCCGCCGTATCCGATTCCCGGGAAAAGAAAACGTTTACCGATGCGCTCATCACTGCCGATACCCCGTCGAACCATATCCACATCCGCGTCAAGCCTTTCGCAGAGCTGTGCAATTTCATTCATGAAAGTAATCTTGGTGGCAAGGAAGGCATTGGCCGCATATTTAGTGAGTTCCGCCGACCTTTCGTTCATGAAAATGATGGGGTTGCCCTGACGGACGAAGGGATTGTACAGTTCTTCCATGACCTTGCGGGCGCGGTCTGAAGAGGTTCCGATCACTACGCGATCGGGTTTCATAAAATCATCCACTGCCACACCCTCCCTCAGGAATTCCGGATTCGAAACAACATCAAATTCACCTTTGAAATTTTTGGCGATGGCATTATGCACTTTTTCGGCGGTGCCTACCGGTACTGTACTTTTATCGATAATTACTTTATAGTCAGTGATCAGGTTGCCGATCTGTTCTGAAACGCCCAGTACGAAACGGAGGTCGGCCGATCCGTCAGCGCCTGGTGGTGTAGGGAGTGCCAGGAAAATGATACCAGCATCTTTGATTCCCTCTGCCAGATCCGTCATGAATTTTAGTCTTTCTTCTTTCAGGTTTCGGAGGAATAATTTGTTCAGGCCCGGTTCGTAGATGGTTATTTCGCCATCTCCAAGTTTTTTCACTTTTTGTGCATCTATATCAATACAGGTGACATCGTTGCCCGTTTCGGCGAAACAGGTCCCCGTTACGAGTCCTACGTATCCGGTTCCAACTACAGCAATTTTCATGGTAAATACTTCAGATTAGATAAGATAAGGTTATTGTAGAAATTCCAGCACACTGTTGCAAATAAAGGACAACTGCTCTTCGTACAGTTCCGTATGCATCGGCAATGATATCACTCGGTCGGTGAGCCAGTCGGTAACTTCCAATTTTTGCGATCCGGATTTAAACGAAGCAAACATGTTCTGCCGGTGTGCCGGTACCGGGTAATAAATCATGGAAGGGATATTTCTGGCAGCCAGGAATTCGTTGAGTTTGTTGCGGTCTGCTCCTTCGAGGATCAGGGTATACTGATGAAATACATGTCTGGAATAACTTGCACGGTAAGGCGTTTTGATTTTTGAATGACCGGCAAATGCCCTGTCATAATAGTCCGCCGCCTCGCGTCTGCGGTTTATGTATTCATCCAAAAGCGGCAACTTTACGTTCAGTATGGCCGCCTGCAGGGTATCGAGTCGGCTGTTGCATCCTACGAGTTCGTGGTAATATCTTTTCGATTGGCCGTGATTGGCGACCATTTTAAAAACTTCCGCCAGAGCGGGGTCATTGGTAAACAACGCGCCACCATCGCCATATGCCCCCAGGTTTTTCGAGGGGAAAAAGGAGGTGGTTCCTGCTGTTCCTATGGTGCCCGTTTTACAGGACTTTCCATCGGGGAAAATATAATCGCCTCCGATAGCCTGAGCATTATCTTCAATCACTTTCAGGCCATGGGCATCCGCCAGATCCATGATTTCTTTCATTGGAGCAGACTGGCCATAGAGATGAACAGGCACAATGGCTTTCGTTTTTTTTGTTATCTGTTTTTCCAGTGATCCCGGATCAATGCAAAAAGTTTTGCGATCCACATCAGCAAATACGGGTTTAAGTCTGAGTAATGCGACGACTTCCGTAGTGGCAATAAAAGTGAATGAGGGTGTAATCACTTCGTCGCCAGGTTCAAGACCCAGACCCATCAGCGCGATCTGGAGAGCATCCGTGCCATTGGCGCAGGGAATAACATGACCGATCCCAAGGTATTTTCCAAGTGCAGAAGAAAAATCGCTAACGGGTTTACCGTTTATAAAGGCCGTCGATTCTAAAACCCCCCGTATCGCCTGATCTACTTCACCCTGTATTCTGGAATACTGACCCTTCAGGTCCACCATTTGAATTGGCCGCATATAACTCTGATTAACGGGCACAAACCTACGCTAAAATAATGGTATATGCAATGACTCAATCAGTTATGAACGGTATGCGGAAAGGGTTACATTTGCTGGCAAATCATCAAGCCTACTTAATTGACGATTGTTTTATATAATTTATTTCTCTGGATTTATCAGATAGCCATCCGGATTGTTTCTCCCTGGAACCGTAAAGCGGCTGCATGGTTAAATGGAAGGAAAGGAATATTCAAAACCATCCGGGAAGCGGAAATTCGCGGAAAGCAGCGGGTTTGGATGCATTGTGCTTCACTCGGCGAGTTTGAACAGGGTCGGCCTGTTATTGAAGCGCTTCGTGACCAATATCCTGACATTACTGTGATTATTACCTTTTTTTCTCCATCAGGTTATGAAATCAGGAAGGATTACGGAGGAGCCGATCATGTATTTTATCTCCCCATGGATTCTTCGGTGCATGCCAGAAGATTTATCGATCTGGTTAATCCAAACCTGGTTTTATGGATTAAGTACGACTACTGGTATTATTACCTGCGGGAATTGAGGAAAAGAAAAATACCCGCTCTGCTGATTTCACCCCTGTTCAGGTCAGATCAGCCTTTTTTTAAATGGTATGGAAACATTCATCGTTTGATGCTGGATAGTTTTCATGCTTTTTTTGTTCAGAATGAATTGTCCAGGCAATTACTTGAAACTATAGGAATCAGTCATTCCGTTATTGTAAGTGGCGACACGAGATTTGACCGGGTAACGGATATCGCGAATGCAGTCGAGCCCATGCCGGTGGTTGAAGCCTTTTGTGATGGACATACGGTGATTGTTGCCGGCAGTACATGGGAAGAGGATGAAGAAGAACTTGATCACTACGCGAATACGCACACCGACATCCGTTTTGTCATTGCCCCTCATGAAATTGAAGAGGACCATCTCAGGGACATGGAGAGACTTTTTCGCCACTCCGTACGATATTCAGTGCTGGAAAAACAAATCGGGAATAAGAAAGCTGCGGGTTACGCAATATTCGAACATCTTCAGACGACCAACGTACTCATCATTGACAATATCGGAATGCTGGCCAGGTTATATGCTTATGGGAAGATTTGTTATGTAGGCGGCGGTTTCGGCGACGACGGGGTACACAATGTATTGGAAGCCGCAGTTTACGGAAAACCGGTGGTTACCGGACCAGTCATAGAGAAATTCGTTGAAGTCATGGAACTGGCGGAAGCCGGAGGCGTAATTATTATCGACAATGCCCTGGAGGCGGAATCAGTATTCAGTCGTTTACTGGATAATGAGGAAGAGTATGCTTTTCATGGTCAGGCGGCCCGTGATTATGTGTATGCGAGGAGAGGAGCGACGGAAAGAATCGTTCATTATATTCAGGAGAATCGTCTCCTGACCAGCTGATAGAAATGCTGCACGATGTCCCGTGAATCATCCCAGCCGAGCTTTATTTTCAATTCCCTTTCCATCCAGTACTCAGCTTCTGGCAGGATTCGGAAATTATTGATGGTTTTGATACTTCTTTCATACATCGGTTCGTCTCCACGGAATAATTCGTTGATAAATACAAAACGATCGTTTACTCCAATGGCTTTACGTAATTCTTTTACAGGAGATGCTTTTAAAACAGTGCCGAGTTCCTTCGCGCCACCTGATTTGAGTTTATCGTTTAGGGACGTGCCGCTTCCGATCAGATCGTTGATCTCCCGGTTGTTGGGCTGATGGGATAAAGTGGGTATTTCCACAAGCGGATCACCCATCCAGGCGGCGTGACCGGGAGGTATAGTCACATTTTCCATGGCTTGAAAACTGGGTTCATCCTGCTTTGCCGGAACATCCAGTTTTTGGACATATTCTTCAACTACCCGGTGGGCAACCAGCATGGAGGGCAAAACGACGGATACGCCCGGGTTTTTTCGTCCCGTAACCGTTATCGTATGCAGTTGTGTAAGTTCGGCCTCAATCTGTTTTAGTGTAACAAGCATTTGAAGCGCACTTTCGTTTTGTTCGCATTGTTCATTTAACTTGCTGATGAGTTGTTGCAGTTTTTCCATTATGCGTTTAAGAAAGATGAAATCGTTATACAAAATTAAAGCAAATATTCAACCAAATTCTGCCGACCCATGTTTATAGAACCTTCCATTCAGTTTGAAAGACGCGGATGGATTGAAGTAATCTGCGGTTCCATGTTCTCCGGTAAAACGGAAGAACTCATCCGCAGACTCCGCAGGGCTCATATTGCCAACCTGCGCGTCGGTATTTTCAAACCATTAACCGACAAGCGTTATCATCATGAAAATATTGTTTCGCATGATGAAAATACGATACAATCCATCCCGGTGCCTGACGCAAAAGCCATACTGGATCAGGTTTCATCGGTAGATGTGATTGGAATTGACGAAGCGCAGTTTTTTGATGAAGCACTGCCCGAAGTATGTGATAGCTTGGCCTTGCAGGGTACCCGTGTTATAGTAGCCGGACTGGACATGGATTACCAGGGAAAACCTTTCGGTCAAATGCCCGTTTTGCTTTCCAAAGCGGAATACATCACCAAGTTGCATGCCATTTGCATGCAATGTGGTCAGATTGCGAACTATTCCTATAGAAAAACAGGAAAAACCGGTCAATTGCTCATCGGAAACATGGATCTTTATGAGCCCAGATGCCGGTTATGTTACGAAAAAGGCGATTTGTTAAAATAACTGTAAAGAACTCATGCTCCTGCAATCCCGGCTCATCATCACTTTAATTAAAAAAGATATTTTGCTGGAATTCCGCCAGCAATATAGCTTTTATGGGGTTTTGCTCTACGTGGCATCAACTATTTTCGTTTTGTATATGGCCATGGGCCAGCCGGAAAACATGGTTTGGAATGGATTATTCTGGATGATGCAATTGTTTATTTGTGTGAACGCAGTCGCTAAAACGTTTTTGCAGGAAGGAAAGGGCAGGCAATTGTATTTTTATTCCCTGTGCAGCCCCGTACATTTCATCATTGCCCGTATTTTGTTCAATGCCGCACTCATGTTACTGATGAACGGGATCAGTATTCTTCTTTTTAATCTTCTGCTTGGGTCACCGATTGCACACCCTTTACTTTTCCTGGGCATTTCCTGTTTCGGTGCCTGCAGCATCAGCCTCGTTTTTAGTTTTCTTGCAGCTATCGCAGCAAGAGCCCAGCAGAACGCAGCCATGATGGCTATATTAGGATTTCCACTTATTATTCCACAACTGATGCTGCTGATGCGTTTGTCTACCCTGGCTTTTTCAGATGTATTTCAGACTGGCCTGTTTTCCATCATCGGACTGCTGTTCTGCTTCGACGTACTGGTTGTGTTGTTGTCCGTAATCTTATTTCCTTTTCTGTGGAAGGACTAACCAAGCTAGTTTTTACATTTTGCCTGCCTTATCCTATTTTTGCCTGCCGGAAATAACCGGTGCTCCTGCCCCTTCAATATACCATATGCTTCGTAAGAACTGGTGGAAAATACTGAGTATCGTTTTATTGATTTACACATTTACAGCCGGGTTTTTAGGTTCAGTTCCCGTAAAACCGATCCTGAATGAAACCATCCGCAACCTGTATTTTCATGTGGCCATGTGGTTCGTCATGATGATTTTATTTATTGTCTCTGTAGTGTATTCGATCAGGTATCTGAGGCAGGGTCGCCCATCTGATGATTTATTCGCTGCCGAATATGCGAGAACAGGGATCGTTTTCGGCGTGCTCGGGCTCCTCACAGGTTCTCTCTGGGCAAGATATACCTGGGGTGACTTCTGGAGCAACGATCCCAAGCAACTGGGTGCGGCGATTGCTTTGCTGATCTATCTGGCCTATTTCGTTCTCAGGAATTCTTTAACGGATCTGGACAAATCTGCACGAATCAGTGCAGTCTATAATGTGTTCGCCTTTGCCATGCTTTTCCCTACGATCTGGATCATTCCCAGGATGGTGGAAAGTCTGCATCCCGGTGGCATGGGAAATCCGGCATTCAATACCAAAGACATTGACAGCCGGATGCGGGTGATTTTTTATTTTGGCGCCATACCCGGATGGGCCCTTTTAGGGGTATGGATAACAACCCTGCGAATCCGGTTACAGAGATATAAACTTAAACATGATTTACATGGGTAAAATTTTATTGCGTGCTTTCTTTTTTGTTTCCGGTTTGCTGACGACCT